>CACYEC010000342.1 GCA_902773225.1 uncultured Bacteroidales bacterium | reverse complement strand
TCGCCCTTGATGGCGTCGAAATGCAGTTTAGCCGAACCATCCACAATGGCTTTCTTGAGTAGATAGCCATTTTTCTCAGAGTAGATTTTCACCTCGTATGTGCCTTCAGGTGCATTAGAGAGGTCGATGTTCGCTGTCACTGGAGTAGCCATTGACCAGTCGTGGTTAGGGTCAAGGTCACCGAATGTTTCTGTGAAGTTCTTCTCGTACTTGGTGACTTGATTACTTACAAGTTCCTCATTCGTACAGCCCGTAAAGAACATCACCAATGCAGCAGGAGCAAATGCCAATGCCGCCTTCATCAATTTACTTGTCATTTCTTCTATCGGTTTTATGCGTTAATTAATTATTTCAATTCAATGGATGATGGGTGAATCAGCGCAGAGGATGCCGCACGTCATCACACACATATTGTCCCTTGTTCGTAACCACAAGGCACATCAAAACCACGGGCGCGAACCCGCGTACATTAATAATTGGTTTGCAAAGTTATCAATTATTCACCGTATGGGATTAAATAAATGAAACATTTTTTATCATTTTTCAATTTTTATTGGATTTATACGGTTAAAAATGACTTTGGAAGCTGTTTTTTCCCATTCATGGCATGGAACAAGTGTGTTGGGAACAGTTGATGAAAGATATAGAATTTCCCGATGGAAAGGTATGTATTTCTGGCCTATTTGAGGTTATCCACAAAAGATGGAGATTCAGGGTGTAGTGAACCTGTGCACCTCTGTCTCTCCATCTTTCCGTAGAAATCAAGAAAAGTTATCCTTTTTTAGGAGGAAAAGACTTAGTCGTTGATGAGGTCTCGTCCGGTCATGTCGGCAGGTTGAGGCAGTCCCATGACGTGCAGGATGCTCGGTGCCACGTCGGCGAGGATACCGTCGGAGACGGTGGCGTTTTTGTTCTCTGTGACGTAGATGAACGGAACGGGGTTGAGGGAGTGTGCTGTGTTAGGTGTGCCGTCGGGGTTAAGAGCGTTGTCAGCGTTCCCGTGGTCGGCGATAATGATCACCTCATAACCAGTAGCCTTGGCCGTTTCCACGACATCCTTCACGCATGCATCGACCGCCACCACCGCCTTCTCAATAGCCTCATAGACACCGGTGTGGCCCACCATGTCTCCGTTGGCGAAGTTGACCACGATGAAGTCGTACTTGTCGAGTTTGATGGATTCCACGAGTTTGTCCTTCACCTCGTAGGCGCTCATCTCTGGTTGCAAGTCGTAGGTTGGTACCTTGGGCGAAGCCACGAGTGTTCGCTCCTCCCCAACGTATGGTTCCTCTCGTCCACCATTGAAGAAGAAGGTCACGTGTGCGTACTTCTCCGTCTCGGCGGTGTGCAGTTGCTTCAGTCCCAGTCCGCTGAGGTATTCGCCCAGTGTGTCCTGTACGTTCTCCTTGGGGAAGAGGATGTGCACACCAGTGAAACTGGCATCGTATGGAGTCATGCAATAGTACTGCAGGCCTGGGATGGTGTGCATTCCAGCCTCGGGCATGTCCTTCTGTGTCAGCACGATGGTCAGTTCCTTTGCGCGGTCGTTGCGGTAGTTGAAGAAGATGACCACGTCGCCTTCCTTGATACGTCCGTCAACATTGGCGTTCACCAATGGCTCCATGAACTCGTCGGTGTCCTTGTGCTCTTCGGTGTCGCGGTCGTAGCATCCCTGTACAGCCTCCACCATGTCGGTGCACTGTAGTCCTATGCCGTTGACCAACTGGTCGTAAGCCACTTTCACACGCTCCCATCGCTTGTCGCGGTCCATGGCGTAGAAACGGCCGATGATGCTGGCGATGTGTCCAGTCTGCTCATTGCAGTGCTGCTGCAAGGCGGCGATGAAGCCTTTTCCGCTCTTGGGGTCGGTGTCGCGTCCGTCCATGAAGCAGTGCACGAAGGTGTTGTCGATGCCGTACTCCTTGGCGATGTCGATGAGTTTGAAGAGGTGGTCGAGTGATGAGTGCACGCCACCATCGGAGGTCAGTCCCATGAGGTGGATGCTCTTTCCCGTCCGTTTTGCATACTCGTATGCTGATACGACTTCGGGGTTTTTGAGGATGCTGCCGTCAGCGCATGCGCGGTTGATTTTCACCAAGTCCTGATAGACCACCCTTCCGGCGCCGATATTGAGGTGTCCCACCTCGGAGTTGCCCATTTGTCCGTCGGGCAGTCCTACGTTCTCACCGCTGGCCTGCAGTTGTGAGTGTGGATAAGTGGCGTTCAAGTAGTCGAGATAGGGTGTGGGTGTGCAGTAAATCACGTCACCCTTGTCTTTCTTGCCGATTCCCCAGCCATCGAGAATCATCAGTAATGCTTTCTTTCTCATAATCATTTATAGTTTTTGTGCGTTTTTTTATGTGGTTTGATGGGTTTCATTCTTCCTGTCTTCTCAGAGCAGGGCTTCGATTTCCTTCTCCACGTCGTTGATGGTGTCGCTACGCTTCACTACTTCGTTGGCGCGATTGATGAGGAAATAGGTAGGAAGGGTGTTCACTCCATAGACTTTGGTGGCCGTTCCGTTGGTTTCGTGCACGCATATCCATGGAAGGTTCTCTGACTGATAGCGCCAGAAACTGAGGTCATCGTCGAGCGATATTTGATAAATCTGGAATCCGCGAGAAGCGTACTTTTCGTAAATCGACCGCATCTGTCGGATTCGCTCCTTGGAATAAGGTCCGCCGTACATGGTGAAGTCAAGCAAGACCACCTGGCCTTTGAGTGAAGTGAGGGAATGTATGTTGTCATCCACATCGGGCAACGACACATCGATAAGACCGGTTTCTTGTATTTTCTCTTCGTCTATCTCCACCACTTTCGTCTCGGGTTGTGCGGTGTTCTTCATTCCCTCGATGACCTGGTTGCAGAGTTGTTCCGTGCGTGCCGCATCGTGATAGACACCATCCCAGGCCGTGGCTACAGTGGCATACACTTTGATGTCGGCACGGTCAGCATAAGGGTCGAACAGCAGGAAACCGCCTTGCAGGTCGCGGATGACCTGACTCACGGCATAATAGGCGTAGGCCTTCATGGGTTCCTTGTAGATGTAGTCGTGAATCATTGCCTGTTTGTAGTCATTGAGCAACGACTTGATGCTGTCGGTAATATCCCCTGGATACATCGACTTGTTCTGTTCCAAAGCCACTATTTGGTTTTGCAACTGATGCTGCTTGGCGCTGATTTCCTTGATTTTCTGGCAGTTGTCCGAACCCTCCACGGTGTAATCTGTCGCCATGGTTGCCAAAGAGGCCTTGATGGTGATGGTCTCAGTGGAGTCCACCGACACGTGGATGAGGTTGTCTTCCACTCTCAGTGTGTAAAATTCCGGACACAGACTCTCGTTCTTTGCAGAGAACTCGAAGGCACCATCGCCTTTCAACTTGGTTGAGTCGAGGCATGTAGCGCCATCAATGCTGTTGATGTAGAAATAGAGTGTCTTGCCTTCGGCCTCGGATATTGTTCCTTTGACATGGAATTTGCCGGTATCGTTACAAGCGGCCAGACACAGTGCTATGAGGGGGATGAGGATTTTTCTCATTTTTAAATTCATAAAAAGTAATGAATCCAACGGGCGAAGCGTGAGCATTTTAGGCGAAGCCAATGGTCAACGTTCAATGGTCAATGTTCAATGTTCAATGGTTAATTCGCAGCCTCAAACTCCTCTAAGAAGCGGACATCGTTCTCGGAGAAGAGGCGCAGGTCGCTGACCTGGTATTTGAGGTTGGTAATGCGCTCGATGCCCATGCCAAAGGCATAGCCCTTGTACTTGGTGCTGTCAATGCCGTTGAGTTCGAGCACACGGGGATGCACCATACCACAGCCGAGAATCTCCACCCAACCTGTGTGTTTGCAGAAACCACATCCTACACCGCCACAGATGTTACAACTGATATCCATTTCTGCCGATGGCTCAGTGAAGGGGAAGTATGACGGACGCAGACGGATTTTCGTGTCGGGGCCGAACAACTCCTTGGCGAAGAGCAGAAGCACTTGTTTAAGGTCGGTGAAACTTACGTCCTCATCCACATAAAGACCTTCCACCTGATGGAAGAAGCAGTGGGCGCGTGCGCTGATGGCCTCGTTGCGATAGACGCGTCCCGGGCAGATGACCCGGATGGGAGGCTGCTGACGCTCCATCACACGGCTCTGCACACTGCTGGTGTGGGTGCGTAGGATGATGTCGGGATGTGCCTCGATGAAGAAGGTGTCCTGCATGTCGCGTGCGGGATGGTCGTCGGCGAAGTTCATGGATGAGAACACATGCCAGTCGTCCTCAATCTCCGGTCCCTCGGCCAATGAGAATCCCAGGCGTGAGAAGATGTCGATAATCTCGTTCTTGACCAAGGTCAGCGGGTGGCGGGTACCCAGTTTGATGGGGTATGCGGTGCGGGTGATGTCGATGTCGCTATTGGCATCAGCGTTGTTGCCCAAGGCATCGCGGAGCGAGTTGATTTTGTCGAAGGCTTTCTGTTTCAACTCGTTGATACGGATACCCACTTCTTTCTTCTGCTCAGCGGGAACATTGCGGAACTCGTTCATCAAGGCATTCAATTCGCCTTTCTTGCTCAGGTACTGGATGCGAAGGTTCTCAATTTCTTCGGCTGTCGTTGCCTGCAGGGCATCAACACGCTGCAGCAACTCCTGGATTTTCTCTAATATCATTGTTGTTGTGATTTTTGTGCTGGTTTTGTCGTTTTGCTCTTAAAGGTACATTTACAATCTTTGTAAATTAACTGCAAAATTAGCAATAATCTGTGAACTTGCCAAAAATGCACCGTTCTTTTCGCTTTTTCTCAGCAAATCGACTGACATCTGAAAATAAAATGATAATTTTGTAGTCTGATAATGGAATGACGGATTGGACGGGATGACGCTTCAATGGGCAATGGTTCGGATAAAACCACTTCAACCCCATCAGTCCCATCAAAACTCCAGTCTTATTGAACCCACCAATTTCACCGAACCCATCAACATCATCAAATGAAACGACTGATTTTATGTGTTTTGGCTATGCTTGCGCTGGTGCAGACCCAAGCGCAGGAAGGAAATAAGAAAAACGAACACAACTTCGAGATAGCCAAAAACCTCGATATCTTCAATGCGCTCTACCGTGAACTCGACCTTTTCTATGTCGATACACTTGAGGCCCAGAAAGTGATACGCATGGGTATTGATGCCATGCTTGAGGAACTCGACCCTTACACCGTCTATTATCCTGAGGAGGACATGAGCGAACTGAAAATCATGACCACAGGAAAGTATGGCGGTATTGGCTCCATCATACGCATGAGGAAAGACTCGACGGTGATTATCGCAGAGCCCTACGAGAACATGCCGGCAGCCGAACTCGGGCTTCAAGTTGGCGATGTGCTGTTGCAAATCGATGACACCGAACTCAAGGGCAAGAATGTCAGCGAGGTCAGCGACATGCTGCGAGGCGAGCCAGGTACCACCTTCTCCCTGAAGGTGATGCGACCAGGAGAAAGCAAGCCAAGGACGTACAACATCACTCGGCGTAACATCAAACTGCCCAGCATCCAGTACCAGGGTATGATTGCCGACAAAATAGGGTATATCCTGCTGACAGGTTTCACAGAGAACTGTTCCCACGATGTGCGTAAGGCTGTGATATCGCTGAAGGAGGAAGGAGCAGAGAGCCTTGTGCTCGACCTTCGCAGCAATGGAGGCGGACTGTTGCAGGAAGCCATCAATATCGTCAATCTCTTCGTGCCGAAAGGGCTTGAGATAGTCAGCACCAGAGGTAAGATGCAGGCCGCTAACACTGTTTATAAAACCATGTCGTCGCCACTCGACCTCGACATCCCGCTGGTGGTGATGGTCAATGGAAACACCGCCTCGGCAGCGGAAATTGTGGCAGGCTCGTTGCAAGACCTCGACCGCGCTGTAGTCTTAGGCGCTCGAACCTACGGAAAAGGACTGGTGCAGGTGCCGCGCGAACTGCCTTACAACGGTAGTCTGAAACTCACCTCATCCAAATACTATATCCCCAGCGGTCGATGCATCCAGGCCATCGACTACAAGAGCCGACGTGAAGGTCGCGTGGGAGCCGACGGGCGTGTTCCCGACAGTCTGACCAATGTCTTCCACACGGCTGGGGGACGAGAGGTGCGCGATGGGGGTGGCATCAAGCCAGATGTGGAGATGAAGCACGACACCCTCGCCAATATCCTCTTCTATCTCTCCAACGACGATGTCCTGCTTGACTATGGCACACGATATGTGCAGACCCACTCCAAACCCGCATCAGTCGCTCAGTTCTCCATCAATGACCAGGATTTCGAGGAGTTCAAGCAGATGGCCATCGACAGCGACTTCAAGTACGACCGTCTCAGCGAACGGCGGCTCAAGGACCTCAAATCGACCGCGCAGTTCGAAGGCTACTACAACGAGGCCAAGGAGGAGTTCGACGCATTGGAAAGAAAACTACAGCATAACTTAGGCCTGGAGTTCAACCACTTCAAGAAGGACATCATGATGCTGATGCGACAGGAAATCGTCAAGCGATGGTTCTTCCAGAGTGGCATCTCCGAAGAGCAACTCAAGGACGACGAAGACGCCATGGAGGCCATCAAACTTCTGCACGACACAGCCAGGTACAGGGCTATACTGGTACCTTAGTTGATAGTTTTTAGTTTTAGATAAAAAGCAAACCAAAAAGAAATGTACAAAAGAGCACAGCGTTCCAACAGGAATTTCCTGCGTTTCATCATGATTATCGCCTTTGTGCTGTTGGTTGTGGTGACGTTGATGTGGTATCTCGCCTTCCGTCAGCAAGCCATCTACGAGCAGATGAAAAACGAGGAAGTAAACGACTCTACAGTCGTGACCGTCACCATTGACACGCTACTGCAGGACAACAACAAATAAGTGAAGAAAGACAAAACCATGCTGCTGGAACAGAAAACCATCATCGTTTCCGACGAGATGCACCAGGTGTGCCCTCAGTTCGTTGGGGCAGCCGTATATGCAGAGTTCGTCAACACTACCTACAACACTGCCCTCTGGCAGGAGATAGACCGATACCTTGCTGAATACACCAGTACACAGACAGTCGATACCATCAAGCACATCCCAGCAATCGAGGCTACCAGGGCTGTCTATCGCAAATGCGGCAAAGACCCAAGCCGTTACCGTCCGTCAGGCGAGGCACTCATCAGGCGGGTGCTCAAGGGCAAGGGACTCTACCAAATCGACACGGCCGTTGATCTCATCAACCTGGCTTCCATCGCCTACGGCTACAGCATCGGCGGATTCGATTACGACAAGATTGACGGCGAAAGCATCGTGCTGGGCATAGGACGTGAGGGCGAGCCCTACGAGGGCATCGGACGAGGAATGCTCAACATTGAGGGACTGCCAGTCTATCGAGACGCAAAGGGAGGCATAGGCACTCCTACCAGCGACAACGAACGCACCAAGATTGACGCCTCAACCACCCATCTGCTCGCCCTTGTCAACGGCTACGACGGCAATGCCGACACCGTGATGCAAACCGCTCAGATGATTCAGCAACTGCTCCGCAACTGCGCCGACAGCGACGGCGGCTTCATCGCCACCTACCGATGAGCACTTCGCCCAATCTCTCCCATCCGACTCATTCAACTTATCATACACATTCCTCCCCATTATCCCATCCTAACTATGCAAGATTTCGTTCATCTCCACGTACACACCCAATACTCCATCCTTGACGGACAGGCAAGCATTTCCCGACTGATAGACAAGGCCATAGGCGACGGCATGAAGGGAATGGCTGTGACCGACCACGGCAATATGTTCGGTATCAAGGAGTTTTTCAATACCGTCAACAAGGTCAACGACAAGAATGCCGGAAAGGTGAAAGAAGCCAAGAAACTCATTGAGGATATCGACAACGGAACCTTAGACCGTCTTGACCGTGATGGAAAGGACAAGTACGACAACAAACCCGAAGCCCAACTGCGTGAGGAAGCACAGAAGACCATCGATAAGACCACGCCCAAACTCAATTTCAAGCCCATCTTCGGATGCGAGATGTACTGCGCCAGGAGGAGCATGCACCTGAAGGATACCAAACAAGACAGCAGTGGTTGGCACCTCATCGTACTGGCAAAGAACAACACAGGTTATCACAACCTTGTCAAACTGGTGTCGCATGCCTGGACTGACGGTTTCTACTCGCGTCCCAGAACCGACCATGAGGAACTGAAGAAATATCATGAGGGTCTGATTATCTGTTCCGCCTGCATTGCCGGTGAACTGCCTTCTTACGTCAGGGCAAACCAAATCGACAAGGCTGAGGAGACCATCGCCTTCTTCAAGGGCCTTTTTGGTGATGACTATTACATTGAATTACAGCGCCATGAAGTGAAGAACCCCACGCAAAGGGCGAACAGGGAGACCTACGAACTGCAGAAGGAAATCAACAAGGTGCTGATAGAATTAGCCCACAAGCACAATGTGAAACTCGTCTGCACCAATGATGTCCATTTTGTGGATGAGGAAAACGCCGAAGCCCACGACCGACTCATTTGTCTCAGTACAGGCAAGGATCTCGACGACCCCAACCGCATGCTTTACTCCAAACAGGAATGGTTCAAGACTCGTGCTGAGATGAACGAGATATTCTCTGATGTGCCAGAGGCGCTGTCCAATACAATTGAGGTGCTCAACAAGGTGGAAACCTACAGCATCGACCATGCTCCTATCATGCCCAACTTTGCCATTCCTGAGGATTTTGGCACCGAAGAGGAGTACCGGCAGCGGCTCACGGAGGAAGACCTCTTCAATGAGTTCACACAGGACGAGAACGGCAATGTGGTGATGTCGCGTGAGGACGGGGAGAAGAAAATCCGTAAACTTGGTGGCTACGACAAACTCTACCGCATCAAGTTCGAGGCCGACTATCTTGGCAAACTGGCTTACGATGGTGCCAAGGCCATTTACGGCGACCCCTTGCCAGAGAATGTGGCGGAGCAAATCAAGTTCGAACTCCACATCATGAAAACCATGGGCTTCCCCGGCTACTTCCTCATCGTGCAGGACTACATCAACACCGCAAGAAATGAACTCGGAGTCTGGGTGGGGCCAGGTCGTGGCTCCGCCGCCGGTTCTGTCGTGGCCTACTGTCTCGGCATCACCAGGGTCGATCCTGTGAAGTACGACCTCCTTTTCGAGCGTTTCCTCAACCCCGACCGTATCTCCCTGCCTGATATCGATGTCGATTTCGACGATGACGGACGTGGAAAGGTATTGCAGTGGGTGACCGACAAGTATGGCGCGGAGAAAGTGGCTCACATCATCACTTATGGTTCCATGGCCACTAAGAGTTCCATCAAGGATGTGGCCAGGGTGCAGAAACTGCCTCTGCCTGTGTCGAACGCGCTGTGCAAGGCCATTCCTGATAAATTGCCGACAGGCGACAAGATGTCGTTGCCCAACGCCATCAAATGTGTGGAAGAACTCAAACAGGCTTATAATTCCACCGACCCCGTGTTGCGCGACACCATCAAGTACGCCGTGATGCTTGAGAACAATATCCGAAACACTGGTGTGCACGCCTGCGGATTCATCATCTGCCGTGACGAGATTTCCGACTGGGTGCCAGTCAGCACAGCCAAGGACAAGGACTCCAAGGAGGAACTGCACTGCACACAGTACGACGGACACTATATTGAGGAGACGGGGTTGATTAAGATGGACTTCCTCGGACTGAAGACCCTGTCCATTCTCAAAGAGGCTGTGGAGAACGTCAGGGACAGTCTCGGCATCGATGTGGATGTGGAGGGAATAGACATCGAGGACCCAGCCACTTACCAACTCTATTGCGACGGACGCACCATCGGAACGTTCCAGTTCGAGTCGCCTGGTATGCAGAAATACCTGCGTGAGTTGCAGCCATCGGTTTTCGAGGACCTTATCGCCATGAACGCCCTCTACCGACCAGGTCCTATGGATTACATCCCCGACTTCATCGACCGCAAACAAGGCCGCAAGCCCATCACATATCCCATTCCTTGCATGGAGAAATACCTCAAAGACACTTATGGTATCACGGTCTATCAGGAGCAGGTGATGTTGCTTTCACGTCAGTTGGCAGACTTCACCCGAGGCGAGAGTGACGCCCTCCGTAAGGCGATGGGTAAGAAGAAAAAGAACATCGTTGACGAGATGAAGCCCAAGTTCATTGAGGGCGGCAAGAAAAACGGGCACGACCCAGCAATTCTGGAGAAGATTTGGGCTGACTGGGAGAAATTCGCTTCCTACGCCTTCAACAAGAGCCATGCCACCTGCTATTCCTGGGTGGCCTACCAGACGGCTTATATGAAGGCGCACTATCCAGCCCAGTATATGGCGGCCAACATGAGCCGAAGCCTCAACAACATCTCTGATATCAGCAAGTTCATGGATGAGTGCAAGGCAATGGGAATCAGTACGTTCGGACCTGATGTCAACGAAAGTCAACTGAAATTCTCTGTCAACCAGAACGGTGACATCCGTTTCGGCATGGCGGCTGTCAAAGGGGTGGGCGAGTCGGTGGTCGATGCCATCGTTTCGGAACGCAAGAAGAACGGACTGTATAAGGATGTGTTCGATTTTGTGCAGCGCGTCAATCTCAATGCGGTCAACAGGAAGGCCTTGGAAAGTCTTGTCCTCTCTGGGGCGTTCGACAGCCTCGGTGTGCGTAGGGAATCGTTCTTCGCTCCAGGCGCCAGACCAAATGAAGTGTTTCTTGACACCCTGATACGTTTTGGTCAGAAATACCAGGCTGACCTCAAGATGAGCATGAACACCCTCTTTGGCAACATGGGGTTGGATGTGGCTGTGTCGTTGCCAGTCATACCCGAGGCTGAGCCATGGTCCGACCTCGAACGCCTGAACAAGGAACGCGACCTTGTGGGTATCTACCTTTCTGCCCATCCTTTGGACGAGTATGTCATCGTGTTGAATTATGTCTGCAACACCCAACTCTCAGAGTTGCAGAAGGAAAACTACCCGGAATTGGCGAAAAGGACGGAGTTGAAGATAGGTGGAATAGTGACAGACATTAGGATGGGAACCACTAAGAAGGGCAATCCCTACGGCATCGTGAAGTTGGAGAACTATAAGGGAACGGGCGAGATTGCCTTGTTTGGCCAGGACTGGCTCAC
This sequence comes from uncultured Bacteroidales bacterium, assembly GCA_902773225.1. Classification (GTDB taxonomy): domain Bacteria; phylum Bacteroidota; class Bacteroidia; order Bacteroidales; family Bacteroidaceae; genus RUG11857. Next base: position 26,609 of record CACYEC010000342.1, on the reverse strand, counting down.
TTTCCGCAACTCTTTCATGGTGGGCACATCCTTGTTCATACGCGCCAAGGTGGCACAGTCGAAATACGGTGACAGGCAGGAGTTGCAGGTCAAGACTGTACAATTGCTCTCCGATGTGAAAGACTCATTGGTGGAGAAGGTGAGATTCGACATCTCGCTCGGTGACCTCACGCCTACGGTAGTGGAAGAACTGTCGGACATCGTAATCAACAACCCTGGTGACACCGAAGTCTTTTTCCACATCAATACGCCTGACCGACTCAACGACGTGATGCTCAAACCGATATCCTTCAAAATCAACTTCGGGAAGGAATTCCTCAACTTCTTCGATATGCACGAAGAACTGTCGTTCACGGTCAATGGCTTTTAGAGAGTAGCCATAAGCAACAAACCCAGGGCAAGTGCTCTGGGTTTGTTGCATTTTAGGCGAAGCCAATGTTCAATGGTCAATGTTCAATGGTCAATGTTCAATGGTCAATGTTCAATGGCCAATGGTCAATGGTCAATGGTTACAGTTCTGCTGCCGTCAGGGTTCTCCTCTATGCTTACCTTGACGGTTTCCTGAGGTAGATATTCCTCGATGTACTCAGGCCATTCCATCAGACAGAGGCATCCGCTGTAGATATAATCCTCAAAGCCGATATCAAGGACTTCACTCGCTTTCTTGATGCGATAGAAATCGAAATGATAAATCGGTTGCTCTTCGCCATCCAAGTATTCGTTGACGATGGCGAAGGTGGGTGAGTTGATGACATCGGTCACTCCAAGGTTCTCGCATACCGCCTTGATGAAAGTGGTCTTACCGGCACCCATCTTGCCATAAAAGGCGATGATGCGCGAGTCGCCGATAGCCTCGATGAACGCAGATGCGGCTTCATGGATGTGGTCGAGTGAGGGTATGTGGATTTCCATTTATTTCTCCTGGAATTCCTTGTCCTCCTCGTCCTCTTCGGGCTGCCAGAACTCGAAATCGCCTTGTATGACGAAGAGAAGGTCTTCTGGGTCGAAGTCACCCATTTGTTCTTTCTTCGCTTTCTTGGCTATGAATTGAGTGGCATCCTCGAGGTCGATTTCGATTTCAGCGTCCTCGTCAGCATTCTCGTCGAACACGCCCTTTTCGGTGTAGTACTCGCTAATTACATCGAGGATATAGTAGATTTGCTCCTCGGTGAACTTGTCCTTGATTTCCGACGGCAGGTAGTTCTTGATGAATTCTACTTCCAGGGCATCTGTTTCAGCGTCGAGATAAATGTCGTTGTCAATATCTGCCATAATGGTGTTGAAGTGTTTAGGGAGATGAGATATACTTAGCCGATGAGGGCTTTGATGTTGTTTTCAAATTTGTCTCTGCCAGCCGCACCTACAACGCGGAGGTCCTTGATTTCTTGGCCGTCCTTGATGAACACGACTGTGGGGATGTTGCGGATACCGAATTTGGCAGTAACCTCAACAGCCTCTTCCACGTCGGCTTTTCCTACAACCACTTGTCCTTCGTATTTCTTCTCCAGTTCCTCGATGATGGGGCTTACCATACGGCAAGGACCGCACCAAGTGGCCCAGAAGTCTATTACTAACGGCTTGTCGCCAGCTGCCAGTGCGGCAAAATTCTCGTCTGTGATAATCATTTGCTTGTTTCCTTTCTTATGCTTGAAGTTAATATTGTATTCTCCTATGTAGGGACACGACGTGTCGCGTCTGCCCAAAAGGATTACAAAAGTACGTCTTTTTGTTGAGTTTCACCTTTCTTGGATTCTTAAAAAAAGATAATAACCAACATTTTCCACCAAAAGGTCATTAGGGAGTGGCTGGCCGCACCCTTTTGCTTTGGAGGGTAATCATCGGAATGAGCATCTCTTCCATGGAGATGCCACCATGCTGGAAGGTGTCTTTGTAGTAGCGGACGTAATAGTTGTAGTTGTTGGGATAGGCGAAGAAGTTGTCGCCCGTGGCGAAGATATACTTTGTGGTGAGGTTGAGCGTGGGGAGCATGGCATCCCTTGGATTGGTGATTTCGAACACCTGTTTTCGGTTGTAACTCAAGTCTTTACCCACTTTATAACGTAGGTTGGTGTTGGTGTTGCGGTCACCGATGACCTTGACAGGGTTGTTCACGCGGATGCTGCCATGGTCGGTGGTGATGATGACCTTGCAGTCGGTTTGGGCGAGGGCGTTGAAGAGTTCGTGTACGGGAGAGTGCTTGAACCACGAGTCGGTGATGCTGCGGTAAGCAATTTCACTGGAGGCCAGTTCCCTCACCATTTTCGACTCTGTGCGGGCATGTGAGAGCATATCGATGAAGTTCACCACGATGATGTTCAGGTCGTTGCTCATCAGTTTGTTGAACTGTTGAACGATTCTCTCCGATTCGGCTGAATCGTTGAACTTATGATACGAGAATGTGTTTTTGCGACGGTAACGCTCCAGTTGTGTGCGCACCAAAGGTTCCTCATTGAGGTTCTTGCCTTCTTCCTCGTCCTCATCCACCCACAGTTCGGGAAACATCTTGGCAATTTGGTCGGGCATCAGTCCGGCGAAGATGGCGTTGCGCGCGTATTGTGTAGCGGTGGGCAGGATGCTCAGGTAGAGTTCTTCATCGAAGGTGAAGTCCTTGGCCAGTTCTTGGCTGATGACGCGCCACTGGTCGTAACGGAAGTTGTCGAACACGATGAGAAACACTTTCTCGCCTTCGTTGAGCAGAGGGAAGACCTTCTTCTTGAATACGTCTGGGCTCATCAACGGACGGCTTTCAGGATGCTGTATCCAGTCAAGGTAGTTGTTCTTGATGAACTTGCCGAATTCGTTGTTGGCCTCCGCTTTCTGCATCTTCAGCATATCGGTCATCTCACTGTTGGAGTCAGCAAGTTCCAATTCCCAGAACACCAACTTCTTATACACCTCACACCAGTCGTTGAGCGTGTAACTGTCATTGATTTGCATGCCTATTTTGGAGAAATTCTGCTGATAGTTGGTGTTGGTCACCTCGTTTTCAATCGACCTTTTGTGAAGGTTTTTCTTCAGTGTCAGCAGTATCTGGTTGGGGTTGACGGGCTTGATGAGGTAGTCTGCAATCTTGGCGCCAATGGCCTGGTTCATGATGTTCTCTTCCTCGCTCTTGGTGACCATCACGATGGGAATGGTGCCGTTGATTTCCTTGATGGCCATCAAGGTCTGAAGTCCGCTCAGTCCTGGCATGTTCTCATCGAGGAGGATGAGGTCGAAAGCCTTCTCCCGCACCAAGTCAATGGCGTCTTGTCCATTGGTGGCGGTTTCCACCTCATAGTCCTTTTTTTCTAAGAAGATAATGTGGGCCTTGAGCAGTTCAATCTCGTCATCTACCCATAATAATGTTCCGTTGCTCATATTGTCGGGTTTTTAGTTTCTGGTTGTCGATAAAGTCTGTCTGTGTGTAGGGGGAGGAAATGAGTCTGGAAAGGGTCAGAAGATGTAGTTCTCCTCGTCTTCCTCAGCGTCATCGTATGGGTCGTCGCCGTAGTCCATGTCTTCCTGTTCTTCAGGTGACAGGATGTCGGTGGGTTCGTCGAGCGAGTTCTCATCGTAGATGAACTTGGCGTTCACACCCAGTGAGTGTTTGTAGAAGTCGAAATAGTCGGCGAAACTCTTTCCTTTCATCAGTAGGTTGAGGTTGTTGGTTGAGATGATGAAAGTTCGGAGTCCCTGTAGTTTGTAGGACATGCCCTCGTCGTTGTCCAATCGGTGGAGATAGATGAATGCTTCGTCGAAATTCTGGAATGTCTTCACCTGAAGCATGTCAATGCCGTCGCCTTGCACGAGTTCGATGTCGAAGTTCCTCACGGTGAAGTTGCTGAAGTTATAGTTGGCCACCTCGTAGAGTAACTGGTCTTCGTCGATGCTGTCGTGGGGGTAGGCAATGACAAAGATATGTTCCACGAACTTGTCGGCGCTGAAGTTGGTATCGACGGCTAATGAGTCCTCACCCATAGCCATGCCCATGCGGCGTTCCCAGATGGAACCTGTGTCGAACTTGCCACTGGCCAGCAGACGTCCTTCCTGTAGCCCTTTCACGTAAAGACCTGCCAGTTCGCTCACCGAACTCTGCGGGTATTTTTCTACAATCTCCTTCAACGACGAGAGGAACTGTGCCCTGTCGCCCATTTGCAGACGGCTCATGGCGGTGAGGTACATGAAGAGCGGGCGGTTCTGCCCCTCGGGATACTCTGTGCCGGCATTCTCGTTGAGGTCAACCACGCGCTGGTATTCATCATTGAGGTAGGAGTTGTAGGCTTCCTGGTAGAGGGAGTCCTCTATCTGTTTGCCATATCGGGCCTTGAATTCGAATTTGGGGTCGCTCACCAAGGTGGCGTGTTTGTTCTCAGGGTAACCTTGCACCAGGGAGTCTTTCATCACCGCCGCGTCATCCATTCGTCCTAAGCGGTAATAGAGTTGGTACATGTTGTAGAAGGTCTCGTCGCGTTGCTCGTAACCCGGGAATAAATCGAGGATGCGCAGGAACGTGCGTTCAGCGAGGGGGAAATTTTCCATTTCGTCCTTGTAGATGACGCCGGCGTTGAACAGACCATCTACCAGCAGTGCGTTGGATGATTCCATCTGCTCCTCGGTGAAAGGGATGTCCTTGAGATAATACTCAGGGCGGTGTGGGTCGTTTTCGTATTCCTGCCGTTTCTTCGCCTCTTCATCGAGTGTGTCAGCAGGTTGTTCCACATTGCCGATGGAGTCGGTGGCGATGGAGTCGTTGGCGATGCTGTCTTCCTCCTCTTCCGGCTGGTTGAAGTCGGCCAGGACGGTCTTGTTGTTGCGTCGCCAGTCGTCGGCCAGTTCGCGTTTGCCCCATTTCTTCTGGAAGGCGGATTTACCCGATGCCACTGCGGCTGAGTTGTAGAAATACCACTCGCCGGTCTGTTGCGGTCCTGTTTGGATGTTGGTTGGTCCTGTCCGCCTCCCTGGAGTAGGGTTGCTGGCCTCGTTCTCGGCAATCGCCGCTTTCTTGGCTTCCTCTTTCTCTTTCTTCTTCACTTCCTCGATGATGCGCTCAATGACTTTCATGCGTTCCACGGAGTCCATCCTCGCCAAGGCTTGCAGACTGTCCTGCAGTTCTATGGCTTGGGCATGGGGAAGGAGTTCGTCGAGTATCTTCGACCGTTCGTTGATGCTATTGTAGTCCTCGCGGTCTTTGTCGAGCAGTCCGATGACCTTGGAGTAGCAGTCTTGCGCTTTCACGAAATCTTCTTTCTCATAGTAGAGTTGTCCGAGATGGAGCAGCACCACTCCTTTTTCCAGTCCGTTGCGTGTGCTTTTCTCCACACCGTCCTTATAGGCGTAGATGGCGTGGAGAGTGTCGTTCTGGGATAGGTAGATGTTGCCGATGGCATAATAAACCTGGTCGAGATAGTCTTTGTTCTTGGGATTGCGTGCCATGGCCTGCAACTTCTTGATCATCTGCTTGCTCTTGCCCTTAGAGAACACTTCGGTCTGCTGGATGCGGGCATTGAACTCCAACTCATAGGGTGGGTTCTTGGCTATGACTTTGTTGAAGGCCTTGTACGACTTGGTGTCCTCGCCGACCTTGTGGTAGAGTTGTCCTAAGAGGAAATAGAGTCTGGCTTTCTGCTGTCCTCGTTTCACCGACTTGATGGCTTTCTCCACGTTGGGGATGGCTTCGGCGTATTGCTTTTGTCGTATCTGCACATCTGCCCTCACGGCTGCCTCTATAGGTTCATACTTTCTGGGGAGGCTGTCGCGTCGGGTGCGGCGTAGCAAATCCTCCACATCGTAGGTCCATCCCATCTCCGCATAACAGCGCGCTTCCAGTATTCTTGCCTTGGCGATGATGTTGGGATGTGAGAAATAGACGTTCTGTATGTAGGCGTAGGTGGTGGCGGCCTCAAAGAACTCGCCTTTGTGGAACTGGGCGTCGGCCATGAGGAACCATGCCTTGTAGAGGAATGGATTGTATTCTTTTTGGCTCAGCCATATCTTGTCCTTGGGCTTTTTTGGCTTGCTGCTGTTCCACTCGGGCCGTTTGGTAATGGAGTGTTGCTTAATGGTTTTCTGGCATTTGTTGATGGCTGTCTCGTAGTTTCCAGAGCCGATGTTCTGAGTGGCTTTGTTGCCGGTCATATACATGGGCAGGACCTCGGTGTAGTTGTCCTTGTTGCCTTTCTCCTGGGCTTCGAAACCTTCCTTGTAGGCTACATGGCCGTTGTAGTATGTGTTGTATCTTGCCTTGAACGACTGGATGGCACGGGTCAGCGCCGTGTTCTTGGTGTTAGAACACGAAGCAAGCATCAGCAAGGATGCCAATAGCCAAGTGTAGAAGGCAAGTCTTCTCATTGCTGTGTTATTGATAGGCTTTCCTATGATTTCCAATACTTTCCTATGATTCCTATTATCATTAACGATAATCCTCGTGCTTTATTGTTTTCACGATGATTTGGCGAATCTGCGCTCGCCAACGATGAGAAACACCTCGTCTTTCACCTGGTCGGGCAATTCTACAGCCCTGAGTTGCAGACTACGCACCCAACCAGCCACCTCGTTCTCTTTCATCGTGTATAGCACTTCCCTGAACTCTTCGGCCTCGTCCTCGGAATAACTGTCGGACGAACGCCCGCGGTAGCGGTCGAGTTCCTCGTCGTTGTAGTATTCTATCTCTTTGCTCAAGGCGGCAAGCAGACTGTCTTTCTCGCACACCTCGTGCTGGCCGCAGCAGGTCATGTCTTCCACCTGTTTGATGGAGGGGAGTTCAGAAATCTCGCCTCGTTCCAACTTTTTCTGGTTACGTTTCTCGCGGATGAAACCCGCCACCATGGCCACGGCGGCGAGTATGAATAGGGATAGGATGAGGTATGCCATGTTTTTTCTTGTGTCTTATTGGTTCTCGTTGATGATGAATCCCGCTTGTCTGAGGTCGTCCCAGAAACGGGGATAGGATTTGCTGACCACTTGCGGGTTGTTGATGCTGATTTCCTTCATTACCAAGGCGCAGGGAGCAAAGGACATCGCCATGCGGTGGTCCTCGTAGGTGTCGATGGGTTCAGGATGGTTCACTTCCTCTTTTGTCCCGTCCCATTCCATGACTGAGTCGTCGCGGTCGGTGATGTGGTAACCTAATTTGGCGAGTTCCTGTTCCAAGGCTGTTATGCGGTCGGTTTCCTTGATGCGCAGGCTCTGAAGGCCTGTGAAACGGAATGGCACTCCCATCATGCAGCAGGTCACGACCAGGGTCTGGGCGAGGTCGGGTTGGTTGACAAAGTCGTAGTCGAGGCGTTTCACTGTGCAAGGCGTTTTTGTAAGCGTCACGGATGACATACCCTTGTTGTCGGTGTTGAATGTGGTCTTCACCCCAAGACGCTCGAAAATCCGTACCACTTCGCTGTCACCTTGGTAACTGTCGGGGAACAATACGGGCAGGCACACCTCGAAACCAGAGGATAGCGCTACCATCTCGTACCAATAGGAGGTGGCGCTCCAGTCGCTTTCCACATGATAGTCGGTGGCGACATAACCTTGCGGGGCAACGGTGATGGTGCGTTCGTCTGTCCAACAGGCTTGGCCGCCAAAGTCGCGCATCATCTTCAATGTGAGGTCGATGTATGGACGTGAGATGATGTCGCCCTCGAGGTGGAGGGTCAGCCCGTGTTGCATGACTGGCCCAATCATGAGCAAGGCGGAGATGTACTGGGAACTGACATGGCCAGGCAGACGAATCACACCGCCTGGAAGGTTACTGTGACCTGTGATGCGCAAGGGAGGGAATCCTTCTTCCCCTGTGTATTCCACTTCGGCACCCAACTGCCGCAGCGCGTCGACCAGCACGGAAATAGGACGGTGGCGCATTCGTTCACTGCCTGTGATGACCCTGGTGCCGTCGGTCACGGCAAGCAGGGCGGAGGAGAAACGCATGGCGGTTCCGGCCGCGCCTATGTCGATGACTGAAGGCATCGTCTTTAGCCATTCAATCATCACGCGGGTGTCGTCGCAGTCGGAGACATTGTCGGGCAGGATTCCCCGACGGCCTGTCAGGGCATTGATGGTCAGGGCGCGGTTGCTGATGCTCTTCGATGAGGGCAGATGGATGGTGCCTCTGAAGGGGGATATGGGGGCGTGGATAGTGATTGTCATATTGGTGGAATTTTCCAAGGTTCTTAAGGTCATAAGGGACTTTAAGGTCCTTAGGGTCATTGTTTTCTCTTTTTATCGGGCCAGTTCCTGGCAAAGTTTGTTTTGCAGGGCTTTGGCATCGGCGATTTTCAGACAGCCGTTGCAGATGATGCTGAAAGCCAGTAGGTTGCCATTAGATGCTGTGACGTAACCAGCCAGACTGCTTACACCGCTCACGGTGCCGGTTTTGGCACGGACATTACCGAAAGCCTTGCCCTGAGTCATGCGTGAATTGAGGGTGCCGTCCATGCCGGCGATGGGCAGGGCGGGGTAGAAGTTGCTGAAGATGTTCTGGTCTTTATAGGCGAAACGCAACATGGCGACCAGGATGCGTGGTGTGACATAGTCGTAAAGAGACACACCGCTTCCATCTGCCAGTCGGCAGTTGGATGGCGATTCACCTATTTGCTTGATGAGGGCGTCGATGGCATGGCGAGCGTCGGCGGCTGTCGCCCACTTGCCGGCTTTTGCATAGGCTATCTGGTAGAGCATGGACTCGGCATAGAGGTTGTCGCTGTCCTTGAGTGTCTTGTTGAGCAACTGGCTGAGGTTACGAGTCATGAGGTAGAACTCTGTGGATTTGGCTGGAAGGGTGCCTATGCCGTAAATCGGTTTTGTGCGGTCAGGGCTGGTAATGGCGATACCTCGTTCTTTCAAACGGTCGCATAGGGTGCAGACAAAGAACAGGTCGGGGCGATAAACGCTAATGGACTTCGACCCTGTGCCTGTGGTGGTGATGATGTTGCCGCTGGAAATCCAGTTGCGTGTGGCGCTGAACTTGCCTGGACCTTTTGGGTTCATCGTGACAAACGATGACTGTGGCTCGGTTGTGGCTTTGTTGCCTGAAGCCCTGACCACTACGCACCCCCTGTTGATCATCAAGGGCGAGAGGTAGGGCTCCACGTCGGATGGGGCGTCGTCCCAGCACCAGCCCTCACCCCAGATGGTGGAGTCTTTCATGCTGATATCGCCTAAAACACGACCTTCTATCCGCTGGATGCCGAGATTGCACACATTCTCCACCAATTCCGACAGGTTGGTCTCGTTGTAAACGGGGTCGAAGCCCCCGACTACGTAGATGTCGCCATGCAACACACCGTCTTGAATGGTGCCGGTGTAGCATGCGCGGGTTTTATACGGATAGTCTGCGCCTAACAGGTGTAGTGCTGAGACCGTGGTGATGATTTTCTGTGTGGAGGCAGGACGCAGCACTTTGTAGTCGTTGTAACCATAGATGACGCTGTCGCCAGTGAGGTCATAAACGTAGAAACCCGTGGTGAACGACTGTCCATTGGCCTCTGTAGCCAGGGCATTGAGGTCATGTCGTAGTTGAACGTCCCACGCAATGCCTTCCATCGCAGGAAGACTGTCGCTGATGAGGCTGTCGCTGACAAGGCTGTTGTCGCCAAGGCTATCAGGCTTTAGGTTACTGTCTGTGGAATTGTGGGTGGCATATTTGCCGGGTTTGTCTGTTTTGCTTCTGTTGTCGGTGTTCTGCGCAATGGCTGTGATGCCGATCCAAAACACCATTATGGTCAAAGCGAAATGTTTCATTGGATGATGGTTTCTGTCTAATTGTATTCTTGTATTTAATTTTCAGTCGTTTACTCATCGAGTTCTGAGTCTGTGAAATCGTCGTTTGATGGTTCTTGGGCGGTCTGGCGGCGGTATTTGGTGATGCACTCCACAAAACCTGTCTCGTTCTTGGGACGCACGGCTACCTGCTGTCCACCGTTCAGCACGAGGATGAGGTACTGGCCGTAGGACTTGCTGCCAATCCGCAAACGGCATACTTGGTCAATCCGCTCGATGGACAGGAGGGAAATCGTCTTTTCACGGGCTAATCTCCCTCTTTGGATGACCAGCATGCCATTGGCGGTGACCACATATTGGGTGTGGATGATGCGTTCCACAATCAGAGCCACAAGAACAATGCATGGGGCGTAAATCAGTCCAGTCTTGTTCCATGCGGCCCATACCGTCGCTGTCAAGGCGAAGGCAAGCAGTAAATAACTGCTCAAATCGGTTTTGGAATGGAAAACACGGTCCATCTTTTGCGTTTTTGGGTGCAATGTACAAAAAAAATGTGAATTATTCCGAATAAGTTGACCAAAGAACAAAGGTTTTTATTAGTTTTGCATTTGATTAGCATAATTACACACTTTATTCAAGTGAAAATGCTACTTTTTGGCGACAGGTATAGTCAAATTGGTGTTACTAATATGACTATTTATACTTGTTATACTAACGATTATTTATCTTTGAAAAAATAACTTTTAGAATAAACAAAGACCTAAATGACACGCAGATTTGATTTTCTCATCATCGGTTCAGGTGTGGCCGGTATGAGTTATGCCCTCAAGGTTGCGAGGGCAAAGAAGGGAAAGATTGCCATCATCTGCAAGACCACCATGGACGAGGCCAATACGGCCAAGGCGCAGGGTGGTGTGGCATCTGTGACTAACATGCTCGTCGATGACTTCGACAAGCATATCGAGGACACCATGATTGCCGGCGACTACATCAGCGACCGCGCGGCTGTGGAGCAGGTGGTGAGAAACGCACCAGCCCAAATCATGGAACTCGTCAACTGGGGAGTGAACTTCGACAGGAACGAGAAGGGAGAATTCGACTTGCACCGTGAGGGAGGACACTCCGAGTTCCGCATACTACACCATGCTGACGACACTGGATTCGAGATTCAGCGTGGACTCATCGAGGCGGTGAGAAACAACCCTGACATCGAAGTGTTGGAGAACCATTTCGCTGTGGAAATCATCACCCAGCACCATCTCGGTGTCCGTGTCACAAGGCGCACGCCCGACATCGAGTGCTATGGAGCATACGTGCTCAATCCTGAAACGGGAAAAATCGATACCTATCTGTCCAAGGTCACCGTGATGGCCACAGGCGGTACAGGAGCTGTCTATGCCACCACCACCAACCCCAACATCGCCACCGGCGACGGCATTGCCATGGTCTATCGCGCCAAGGGTATGGTCAAGGACATGGAGTTCGTGCAGTTCCATCCCACTGCCCTCTACCACCAGGGAGAAACCCATCCCGCTTACCTCATCACCGAAGCCATGCGCGGATATGGCGGCATACTCAGACTGCCTTCTGGAGAGGAGTTCATGCAGAAGTATGACGAGCGTCTCAGTCTCGCTCCACGCGACATTGTGGCTCGCGCCATCGACAACGAGATGAAGGTGCACGGACTCGACCATGTCTGCCTCGATGTCACGCACAAGGATCCCGAAGAAACCAAGCATCATTTCCCCAATATCTACGCTAAGTGCCTCAGCATCGGCATCGACATTACCAAGGAGTATATCCCCGTGGTGCCATGTGCACACTATATGTGCGGTGGCATCAAGGTGGACCTTGACGGATGCTCTACCATTCGCAGGCTTTATGCGGTGGGCGAGTGCTCATGCACAGGACTCCATGGTGGCAACCGACTGGCTTCCAATTCGCTCATCGAGGCTGTGGTCTATGCTGACGCTGCTGCCAAGCACAGTCTCGCCGTGGTCGATGAGTACGAGTTCAATGAGAAAGTGCCTGAGTGGAACGACGAGGGAACCATGAGTAATGAGGAGAAAGTGCTTATCAAACAGGATGTCAGGGAAGTGGGGCAAATCATGAGTACCTACGTGGGTATCGTCAGAAGCGACCTCCGCTTACGTCGTGCTTGGGAACGCCTCGACTTGCTCTACGAGGAGACCGAAGACCTCTTCAAACGTGTGAAAGCCACCAAAGACATCTGCGAACTGCGCAACATGATTAACGTGGGATACCTCATCACGCGTCAGGCTTTGGAGCGCAAGGAGAGCCGTGGACTCCACTACACCGTCGATTACGAGAAGCATGCCTACGACAACAAGAAAAACAGTTTCTCTGGTAGGTAGAAAGAAATGAAATCCAGAAATCTCTAAAGGTTGCTTCGTTTTTCATTTATTCAAATATTGTTGATAATCAGCATAATAATCATTCGGTAATTCAAGATAAATACAATATCTCATAACGTATTAATTATTCAAGACAAAATGAATTTAAGAAGAATTTTCACGTTGGCAGCATTCGTGATGGCTATCGCCTCATTCGCTCAGATGCCGACGTTGCCTTTCGACGCCAATGTGCGGAAGGGTACATTGCCTAACGGACTCACTTACTACATCCGCCACAATGAATGGCCGGAGAAAAGGGCCGATTTCTACATCGCGCAGAAGGTGGGTTCCATGCAGGAAGAGGACGACCAGGTCGGACTGGCGCATTTCCTGGAACACATGTGTTTCAATGGAACTAAGAATTTTCCAGGCACAAGTCTTCGTACATACCTCGAGAAGATTGGTGTGAAGTTCGGAGAGAACCTCAATGCCTATACCAGTTTCGACGAAACAGTTTATAATATCAATAATGTGAATGTGGAGATTGAGGGAGCCCTTGACTCCAGCCTTCTCATCCTACACGACTGGAGCCACAACCTCTTGCTCGAAGACGACGAGATTGACAAGGAACGCGGGGTCATCAACGAGGAATGGCGCGTGCGCCGCAGTGCCATGATGCGCATGTACGAGACATCCTTCCCAACCATCTTCGAAGGTAGTAAGTACGCTCACCGTCTGCCTATCGGCACCATGGACGTGGTGATGAACTTCAAACCTGATGTGCTTCGTGCCTACTACAAGAAATGGTACCGCCCTGACCTGCAGGCCATTGTAGTTGTGGGTGATGTGGATGTGGACCAGATGGAAGAGAAGATCAAGACAACCTTCTCCGATATCGAGATGCCCGAAAACCCAGCCAAACGTGAATACTATCCAGTGCCAGAGAACGCCGAACCTATCTTCTCGGCGGCAAAGGACAAGGAGCAGGATATGACGCAGATTCTCCTGATGTGGAAACATGATTGCTTCCCCGAGGAGATGAAGAACACCATGACTTACGTGGCCTACAACTACATGAACAATGCCATCTCTGGCATGTATGGCGACCGTATCTCTGAAATCCTGCAGAAAGAGAACCCGCCTTTCCTCGGCGCTCAGGTGGGTGACGGCGAGTTCCTCGTGGCTAAGACCATGGACGCCTTCACGGGTGTTGTGGTTTGCAAGGAGAACGGACACAAGGATGCCATAGCCGCCCTCTACCGTGAAATCCTCCGTGCCACACGCCATGGTTTCACCGTGACAGAGTATGAGAGGTACAAGGAAGAGTATAAGTCTCGTCTTGACAATGCCTACGAGCAACGCGACAAAATCACCAATACTCGCTATGTCGGCGAACTGGTCAGCAACTTCACCGATAACGAGCCTGTGACGGGCATCGAGTGGGAACACCAGAACATGAAACTCATCGCCGATAATGTACAGGTGGCTCTTATCAACCAACTGCTCGGTGAGATGGTGTCCGACTCCAACCTCGTCATCGCTGTCTTCGCGCCCGAGAAGGAAGGCATCATCCTGCCCACCAAGGAGGAGGTACTCTCCATCCTTAAGGAGGTGGAAGCAGAGGACATTGAGGCATACAAAGAAGAAGTTAGTGACGAACCTCTCGTAGCCAACCTGCCCACACCTGGCAAAATCAAGAAGGAAGAGGACGGTGAGTTCGGCACCAAGGTTCTCACTCTCTCCAATGGCATCAAAGTGTGGGTGAAGCAGACCGACTTCACACCCAACCAGATTTCCATGACTGCCGTAAGTTGGGGAGGTAATTCTCTTTATGCTGACGAGGAACATTTCAACTCCGACAATATCTCCATGGTTTCGCTCGGTGGTGCTGGCAACTTCAGTGACATCGACCTCAACAAGAAACTCGCCGGTAAGCAGGCCAGCGCCAGTCCAAGCGTGGGACAGAACAATGAGTCTGTCAGCGGCGGTTGCGTGAAGAAAGACCTTGAGACCATGATGCAACTCACCTACCTTCGCTTCACTGCCCCGAGAAGAGACGACGAAGTGTTCAACTCCACCATCTCTCGTGTCAGAGACCAACTCAAGAACCAGGACCTCGACCCGACAACAGCACTTCAGGACACCGTCATCAAGGTGGTTTATAATAATAATGTACGCGCGTTGAGATTCAAGAGCGAGGATGTGGATAAGATCAACTATGACCGCCTACTTGAGATGTATAAGGAGAGGTTCGCCGATGCCAACGACTTCGACTTCTTCTTCATTGGTGACATCGACATGGATGCTCTCAAACCATTGCTCTGCCAGTATGTCGCCACGCTGCCCGTACTCAAGGGTAAGGAGAACTACAAGGACATCAGCCTGAAAATGACAAAGGGTGAAGTCACCAACGTCTTTGAAAAGGAACAGGAAACACCCAATGCCACAGTCATCTTCCTCTACCACACCCCGATGGAGTACAATATGAAGAATGATGTGCTTGTCGATTACCTCGACCAGGTGATGGACATGATGTACACCCAAACCGTACGTGAGGACGAAGGAGGGGCCTATAGTGTCGGTGTCAGCGGAAGCCTCAGACCCTATCCCGAGGAGGGAGTGGTGTTTACCATCTCGTTGCCAACAGCACCCGAGAAGCGTGAACACATGACCGATATCATCTACAAGGGGGTGGAGGACATCGTCAACAACGGACCCAAGGCCGAAGATGTGGAGAAGGTCAAGGAATACCTTAACCGCACCTATACAGAGAACCTGAAGAAGAACGGATACTGGTCAAGCATCATCCAGAACAAGGTACGTCGTAACCTTGATTTCCACACAGGATATCTCGAGTTTGTCAACAGTGTGACACCTGCCGACATACAGGCTGTGGCTAAGAAAGTGTTCAAGAGCGGAAACCGAATCGAAGTGGGTATGACCAGCCCCGTGAAGTAATTCCTGCATCGCCCTTATTTTTTCAGAAAGGACATCCGACTCTACCCTTACACCGGATGTCCTTTTTGTGTTTCCTATAAAAATTAACAACAATTAATACTTGAAATGTTACGGAAATCGTTATAATGAATGCAAAAATACATTTTTTGAGTAAAAAAACAACAAAAGAGTTGTTTATGAATAAAAATAAGTTTACCTTTGCAAAGTATATACAATTTCGAAACAACATTTTATCGATAATATTAATTGTTTCCTACAATAAGAAATACAAATGACAAGGAAGATTTTCAGAAAGTGCCTGTTTACAGGACTGCTCTTTGTTATGGGTTTATTACAACCTGTTAGTGTGTCAGCCCAAAGTACGGGTTTATATTCAAATAGACTTGACACATTGAGTTTCGGTGAGCGGTTTGCCATCAAGACGAATGCTTTCGATTGGCTGATTCTCACTCCGAACATTGGCTTTGAGTTCGATCTCGCCAACCGCAACTGGAGTAAATGGACTATTGGCGTGTATGGTAGGTACAACCCCAGCACAAGGCACCCAAAGGTCACCTACAACGTGTATGATATCAAAGAACTTAGGGCTGAGTTGCGCAAGTATTGGCGCACACCTAAGTATTTCGCATACTATGTAGGTCTTTATGGCAGTTACGATGACTACCAGATCAAGTTCTCAAAGAATGGATACAAAGGCAAAGGATGGATGGGAGGTGTCTCCCTCGGTTTTGCCAAACGTCTTTATGCCTACCGCAATGGCAGCAATGTCGATTTCGAACTCGGTCTCAACCTCGGTGCCATGTACACCAAGGAGCAGAAGTTCCAACGCGCCGACAATGCCAACAGGTATGTATATGAACCAGAGAAGGACTGGCATGTCATTCCTATGGTCAACGACCTCAGCATGAGTTTCATCTACCGATTCGGACCTGGCATCAAGGACAGGTACAGAAAGAGAGAGGTGGTGGACGATGCCTACAGAAGAAGAGTCAACGAGCGACAACTTGCTCATGAGCGTGCGGAGCGCGAGCGCCAGTTGCGCCACGACTCACTGGTGGTTGCCAAGCAAGAGGCTAAGGTCTTGAAAGAACAGCAGAAGGCTGAGGAAAAGGCACAGAAGGAGCAACTCAAAGTGGAGAAAGAGGCCATGAAGGCTCAGATGAAGGCTGAAAAGCAGGCCGCTAAGGAGCAGAGAAAGGCTGAGAAGGAAGCGCAGAAGGCCGAGGCTAAGGCGGTCAAGGCCAATAAGGACTTCATCCAAAGGGATGAGGGACGCGAGAGCGTGAAACTGACCAAGGAGGAGAAGAAAGCACAGAAGGCTGCTGAAAAAGAAGCCAAGAGAGCAGAGAAAGAAGCACAGAAAGCTGCCAACGCCTCTGAGAAAGACCGTACAAAGGCACAGTTGAAAGCCAACAAGGAAGCCGCCAAGGCCGCTAAGGCCGCCGAGAAAGAGGCTGCCAAGGAAGCCAAGGCTGCCGCTAAGCGCAACAGATAACCGTTTCCTATTTAGATTCACTTAATTAAGAAACAGCAAGCATAAAGCATAAAAGATATTTCAGATGAAAAAATTATATTTAATATTAGCTTTAATGGTGGGCTCAGTTTGTGCCAAGGCACAAATGATTGCAGTCAATACTAACCTTGCATCCGACGCCCTTGCTATACCTGATCTCGGAGTGGAAATGGTCATCGGTGACCGCAGTACTATCGGAGTGAATGTACTCGGTGGATATCATCCTTATGGTAAGCACGCTAAAGGACTGGCCATACAGCCTGAATACAGATACTGGTTCGGAGGAAGACCTATGAACCACCATTTCGTGGGTATCGGAGGTTTACTCGCTTCATACGAGGCTCAGTGGAAAGGCAAAGTACATAAAGGCGACGCTGCCGGTGTCGGAATGACTTTCGGTTATGTGTTCAACCTGTCAAGAAGAGTGGCTGTCGATTGCCACGCCGGACTCGGACTTGTCTGGTACCACCAGAAGGTTTATTATCCCGGAGCCGATGGCGCTGAAAGGTACAACCATCCCGATGCATATAAGTCGAGAATAGGAAATACACTCATCCCGACCAAAATCGGCATCTCTCTCATGTACATGTTCAGATAATCTGCATGTTGGCCGAACAAGATTTTTGCATAATATTTAATGATAATAAATGACAGCAAGATGACGACTTATAAGAATATACTTAGACTTTCAGTCATACTGATTTTATTCCTGGGTGGGTATGCAAGTGATGCCACGGCACAGGTGATTCATATCAATGGTAAGGTTTACAAAACCTTGAAGAACACCGCTGGACAACGTCAAAGCGTACCACTGTCACAGAATGTCTATATTTTCGATAATGCGAATGAGGCACAGGTCGTGGCTCAGAAGTACCGCGCCAGAAGCAAGGAGGAACGGAACACAGTCAATATCAACGCCAACGATATAGTGAAAGCCGACTATGAAGGACACTTCGAGGCTGACATCTCAGCCGACGGTGCACTCCTCGTCTTCTTTGAGGGTGCAGTAAAGTACGTTCCCGTTGACGGACAGAAACTGTCTTACAATGTCGAGTTCACTGAGGAGGATGGTATTATCCTTCGAAATGTGGAGGTTGTTGGCGATTACACCAACGTATCCATTCGCGAACTGCCACCAGTGGATGAGGGTTCTGACCTGCACTGGAATGTGAGCGTGGTTCTCCCTGAGAAATATACCCGTAAACAGTCGCGTCTGATTTTCCAACCCGCTGTCATCGACTGTCAGACCGAAGATACCGTTCAGTATCTCACTCCGCTGGTGTATGAAGGTGGTCAATATCATCACACACAACAGCGCCGCAAGAGTTATGACTATGATAGGAACGACCCTATCGCACCTTATTACTATGAGAACCCTGTTCTCAATGGTGATGAACTCGTGCTCAACTGGCAATACACATATCCAAAACCTGATGTAGATAAGAACTACAAGTGGGTGTCAAGAGTTTGTCTCTCCGACTATACTCATATTTACTATGACAACAAAACCAATATGGGTTCTTGCAACTCAAGAAGACCTTGGAAGATGCTCGACGCTGGTTTTGCTAAGAAGGATATGCCTCTCACTGAAGAGTTCTTCGAGATTCCTCACTCAATGACTCGTGAAGTGCCTCGCGACCTCGAACTCAAGTTCATCGTCGGCACCAACCGTCTGACGCAGGACTCCATCAACACGTCGAACCTCAACTACCTTATTAGGGAATTGCGCTCTTATGGACGTTCACTGATGAATGTGACTATCATGGGTACCGCTTCTCCTGAAGGTCGCGACGCATTCAACATCCGACTCTCTGAATCACGTGCCCAAACCGCACTGAATATGATTCGTCCTTATGTTAGTTCTGCCAGTGTGCGCAGCACCACTCCTCATGTTTACACCTGGAGAGATGTGGCTGACTCACTCGACAACCGCGGTTTCCGTGAGGAAGCAAACCTGTTGCGCGGGTATGCCACTACTAATAGCGAGGGAGCTATACGTAACATGGCCATCTATCCCACTGTAATCGAGCAGATTCTCAAGAACCAGCGTATCATGAAATGTACTTACACCGTACGCCAGAACAAGATTCTTGAACCAGAGGAGGCTCTTTGGCTTTACTACAACGACCGCTCTTATCGTGAAGGTGGTGAAAATATCTTCTCCAATGGTGACTACTACCACCTGTTCAACCAAATCAAGGATCCAGCAGAACTTGACAAGTTGACCATCAGATGCTATAATGAACTGAAGGACAGAAGCACATCTAAATATAGTCCGTTTGCCGCTTATGTGGCAAACAGAATGGCTGTGTACTGCATCGAACATGATTCCACCGACATTTCAATACTTGCTCCGTTTGTGGACTTCAACGTCGGACTGAATGTAGTACGTCCAATCTCTGTTGAGAACGACTATAAATATACTGTCAACCGTCCTGCCATCGTAGCCAACCAGGCCATCATGTACTTCAGACAAGGAAGACTTGCTGAGGCTGCCCACTTGGCCAACCTACTGCCCGATACTCAGGACAACTACGAAATCAAGGCCTTTACTGACCTCGAGACACTCTTCTTCAAGCAGAACAAGACTGCTGATGAGCAGCAGAGAGCCATGCGTGCACTTGAGTATGTAAGAGGTACCAGCGACTTGAACAACGCTGTACTCTGCCATGAACTCCAGCCTGAGTTAGGACTCAGCGACGAGTATGTCAACCAGTTGGTGGATGCTCTTCCCGACAATAGCGCTAAGAAATGGTACATCAAGGGTGTAAGGGCTGTCTCAGAATCTGAATTCTCAGAAGAGGAAGTTCTTGCTTTGATGAACAAACTCGGTGTGGATGAGGCTATGAAGATTGTCGAGGATTCCGTTCCTAATTTCCTCGCATATTTGCAGCACAGTTTCGACCTTGACCAGTCATACTATAAGTACTACCTCACCGATGCCAATATTCCTGACCAGACACGAGAGGCTCATCCTTATGTGAAGAGCCGTGCTAACGCATACCGCGCTAAGTTCAATGCACTCATGCTGAGGAAGAACAACGGAGAGGCTGTGAAAAATGAGGATGAGAACGCTGAAGAGCCTTCGAAGAAATCAAGACGTTCCAGAAGGAATCAGTAATCAGTTTCAGCACGTATTGACAAGTGATAAAGAACAAGTAAGATTGATATAAACACAATTTCATAGGGGACCTATTCCCTGTAGAATGCTCAAATCATAATAAACTATGTTAAAGAGATCCTTAGTCGCAATATTGAGTATAGGCACGTTTGTCATGGCAAATGCTGTCGATCATGTCGAGGAAGTGGATATCGACAGTGTTGCCAGTATCACTGCTGTAGAGGAGAATGTAAGAGTTAATGACACCATCGTTGTTGACTCCCTTGGCTACATCGTGAGAACTGCTGAGAGTTTCAATGCACTCGATTATGCGCTTGAACGTCGTCACTATTTCAAGGGTGACATTTTCGAGAAAGGTAACTTCTGGAACAACTGGTTCGTGGAAGGTGGTGGTGGAGTGCAGATTTTCTCACAGCATAACTCGCCTCGGAAACTCACACCAATGA
Organism: uncultured Bacteroidales bacterium; assembly: GCA_902773225.1. Lineage (GTDB taxonomy): Bacteria > Bacteroidota > Bacteroidia > Bacteroidales > Bacteroidaceae > RUG11857. The sequence goes on along the minus strand of CACYEC010000342.1, from coordinate 6,524 downwards.
CTCTTGGTCATTTGCACCTCGGCAAACAAATCAACTGGGTTAGTTCTATCCGTTTCGGTGGTGAACTTGGTTTGGCCTTCCTCAAGGGTAAACCCAGTGGATACCGCTATCTTGAAGGCGATATCGACTATATGCTCAACTTATCGTCCTATCTCTATGGATATCGTCCTGACCGACCATTTGAGGTTTCTCCTTTCATTGGTGTGGGACTCTCATACCAGAAGTTGAATGCAAACAAGCGACATCCAAAGAGTGAATGGGACTATAATGCTCATGCCGGTCTCCAGTTCAAGTTCTTTGCTGGTACTCATTCCAGCTTAGCTATCGAACCTCAGGTGATGTTGCTCTCCAACCACACCGATATGGATTTCACTCAACCCGATTTCCATAAGTATGACGTGGCTTTCAAGACCAACTTCAAGTATATTTATTACTTCGACAACAGACTCTCTTACAAGTTCAATGCTGGAGAGTTTAAGAAGCACTTTGAGGATTTCCAACGTTATTTCCGCGACGACGCTGAGTCTGTAAATGAAAGAAGACCCATCTTCCTTGAATATCAAGGTGGTCTTTCTATGTTTGGCAGATTGAGTGGTATCAAGCCATCTGACAGTTGGGGTCCCGCTTTCTCTGCTTACGCTGGTTGGTGGATGTCGAGTGCTACTGGTATACGTATCGGTGCTAATGCCTCTTTCAATAAGTGGAAGATGTACGAGGTGCAAGGTCGTGGCGACATGCCTGGTTACGAACGTAGACACCTCTTTGGTTCTATCTCTGGTTCATTTGATGCCCTGCTTAATCCACTTGGATTCACACGTCGATACAATTGGAATGCACCTGTTGGCATCAACTTCCTCGCTGGTCTTGAAATCGGTCAGTTGGCCATGATTCATCCACAGATTAACAACTGGCGAGTTGAGCAAGAGCGTCGTTGGTACTATGGCTACCGTTATGGTGCACAGCTTTGGGTTCGTCTTTCCGACAACATCCATTTCGAGGTTGAACCGCTCTTCACTCACTATATCCACAAGCAGCCTGCAAGGGTTGGTAATCACTTCGATGATAAACGTTACCGTCATGATTACTTCGCTCTCAAGGCTGGTTTGAAGGTCTTCCTCAACAATGACTTCGCTCGTGAGTCTGCTGAGAATTACAGCCAGAACCAAGGTTGGTTCGTAGGTCTTGGTGGAGGTACCAACTTCTTCTTCCAGCAGAGATATTATACTGGCAAAGGCAAGCATAAGATTAATGGCTTGATTTTCGCTGGTTATAACTTCGACAACATCAATGGTATCCGCCTGAATGAGGAGCTTCTTTTCGATGCCTACTTTGACTCGTTCACTCCTTATTACATTACACGTAAGTCAGATGGTAAGACAATTAAGTATCATGCACACATGAAGCGTAACGTTACCCTCAGCATGACTTCTCTCGACTATCAGATGAATCTGCTCAACCTCTTTAGAAGTGGTAAACCTTCTTCCAAGTTGAACGTGAATCTGATGTTAGGTCCTGTGCTTGGTGTTTATTGTGGTGAAAGTGATAGTTATGAAACGAACTTTGATACCAACAAGTATTATCATCATGACTTTATGGATCTCTCTACTAAGGCTTATTTAGGACTTCATGCAGGTATGAACTTCAGCATCAAGTTGAGCAGACCTATGTCGATTTTCTACCAGCACAACATCTACACATTCTTCGGACACCACGATATCTTCAAGTCTTCTGAAGTGTCAGCACGCCAGAATGTAATCAATGCCCTTAACTTAGGTCTCCAGTATAATTTCTAAAGCAAATTATAAGGTTAATATAAGAGAAAGGATGTCAGAAATGGCATCCTTTTTTTATCTTTCTTATTGATAATTGTAGTTTTATCTCTTCGTCATGCGTTTGTATAACGAAAAAGTTGTAACTTGCACCAGTTAAATATGCTATTATGAATATAGGTGACAAAATACCGGCGCTCCTCGGTATGAATGAAAATGGAGAAGAAGTGAAAGCGAGTGATTTCGCAGGTAAGAAACTCGTGCTGTATTTCTATCCCAAGGACAGCACAGCGGGATGTACAGCAGAAGCATGCAGCCTTCGTGACCATTACGATGACTTGAAGAATGCTGGATACGAGGTGCTTGGAGTTAGTGTAGATAGCGACAAGTCTCATCAGAAATTCATCGAGAAGAACAACCTCCCTTTCAATCTGATTGCCGACACCGAGAAGAAATTGGTTGAGGCGTTCGGGGTATGGGCTGAAAAGAAAATGTATGGACGCAGTTACATGGGTACACTACGCACCACCTTCATCATTAATGAACAAGGTGAGGTTGAGAAAATATACACTCCTAAGGAAATCAAAACTAAGATTCACGCAGAACAAATTCTTGACAAATGATTGGAAACATTTTTACGCGCCTCTCTTTGCTTGTTGTAGTTCTAATCGCAGTGACGAGCAATGCCCTTTCCCAAACCCCTGATAACAACAATAATGTCTTTCCTAACAAATGGGTGGCAGGAACAGTTGTTGAGGATGACGTTGTCAAGAACTATGGCATAGCGAAGTGTTTTGTGGCTGAGGTCATCAGTGACGAGATATTCCAGAGGATGAACAACAAGTCCTACAAGGATGGTTGTCCAGTGAAGACGGAACGGTTGCGTTACCTCAAGGTGCTTCATCGCAACGCCGATGGTAAGACCCAACTCGGTGAGTTGGTTTGCAATGTCTCTATCGCCGATAAATTGTTGAGGATATTCCGTAAACTCTATGATGCCGACTACAAGATTGAGAAGATGCACCTCATTGATGACTTCGATGCCGACGACGAGCGTTCCATGGCCGCCAACAATACCTCGTGTTTCAACTACAGGGTCGTCTCAGGAACGAAAACCATTTCGAAACATGGTTATGGACTGGCCGTTGACCTCAATCCGCGTTATAACCCATACGTACATACTCGCAATGGGGTCAGGATGATTGAGCCTGCCAATGGTAAGAACTATGCCAACAACCGTGCCGCAAGAAAGGACATCCCCTATAAAATCGACCACAACGACCTTGCCTACAAACTCTTCACGGCAGAAGGTTTTACATGGGGAGGCAACTGGCGCTCCATGAAAGACTACCAGCATTTCGATGTCAGACAGTAGAAAGTGTGAACTATCTTAAGGGAAAAAGGAAAATGAGTTGTTTTTCACGTCGAAATCGGTATGTTAACGAAACCGTACGTAGGTGTTAACATTTTATCACGTCGCCTACAAAGTGGGTTTCAACAACCCGCGTTATTTCTCCAAGTACTTCAAGGAGGAATATGGAGAGATGCCGTCTGATTACAAAGCAAAATATGGAAAATGACGAGGATTCAAGAAGTTCACGTTCAATTGCTCAGGAACCTTTCTCCCTTTTTATCCATTCGCTCGGAGTGCAACCCTCGAATTTCTTGAACACATTGAAGAAATTGGAACGTTTCAGACCACACATCTCGCTGATGGCCAAGACGGTGTATTGTGCATAGTCTGGGTCGAGGGCCAGTTTCTTGAAGTGCTCGATGCGGTAGCGGTTGATGAAGTCGAAATAGTTGGTGTGCATATAGTCGTTGAACATCAACGACAGTGTGCCGGCATTGCTGCCCACTTTCGCCGCCACCTCGGTGATGCGGAGGTTTTTGTTGAGGTAGGGCTTCTCAGTTTCCATATAGGCTTTTACCCTGGCCTTCAGTTCTTTGTATTCCGACGATTTGTATTTCATCTTGTCGGCTTTCTCCTGGCGTCGTTCTTCCTCTACTTTGGCCTGTTCTTGCTCTTGGCGTTGTATGTGCTGGCGGACGGCGTTGTGAGACGCCAGTTCCAACTCTATCTGGTGCTTCTGCTTCAAGATTTTGTGGTATTGCCTCCGGCGTTTCAGAATCTGCATCACCATCACGGCCATGATGATGATAGAAATGACGGCGAACAGCATACCGTAGAACTTGAGAGATGGCCATACTTTCAATTCCAACTCAAGGGCGGTCTCAGGATGGCCTGCCAACGAGATACGAATCCGGTGGGTTCCGAGACCGAGGTCTTTCAGGATGATAGGATTGCCATCATAGCACAAACGCTGTGCTTCCCCGTCCAAAGTCCACTCGTAATAGCGTTGCGACTGATGGGCGCTGTAGTCAAGCAACATCGGTGTGATGACCAGTTCGTCCGTGCCGAAGTTCCATCCGATGCGGATGGTGTTGCAATCATCGGAAAACGGGTTTGTGATTTGCTCCTTGCGGTCGATGGTGTATCTGTCAATAAACACCTTTGATTGCAGCGAAGCAGTCAGTAGCGACCTGTTCTCCTTGGAGCAGACCACCAAGCCCTTAGCATTGGCCATCCATAGCCTCCCTTCTTCATCTTCGTACGCATTGAACCGCTGGAACTGAGGGGAGGGGATGTTGTCGTGCTGGGCGTATTGATGGAAGGTCCGGAAATCCATATCGCTGATGAATAGACCGCAATCGGTGCCGATAAATTGGTATGGCTTTCCGGAAATGCTCATCTGTTGGATAAAACTGATGTAGCCAAGTCCCAATGTCTCATGAAGTGGATACTCGCGCATCTGGGCCAAGTCAGGCGAACTGTAATAGAGCGTTTGCTCTGAAGCGGCGAGGATATCCCCGTTGAGGGCTTGGAACAGGGTGATGTTGGGGACATTGTTGAAGAACCCTTTTGGAAAACCGGTGCTCTGGAAACGTTTCGTGGCGGGATTGAACAGGCATAATCCTTTGGAGGTGCTTACCCAGAGTTTGCCTGTCTTGTCGAACATGATGTCGTAGAAGTATGTCGAGATGATGTCTGAATGGCGGTCGTCGTATTCCTCCACCACTTGCAGTTGCTTGTCGAGGACAAGGAGGCCTACGCTGCTTGCAGCATAGAGGTGGGTGCCATCGGGCGACACGGCCAAACGGCTGCAACTGGATTCCTGGTGGCGTTTGTCAAGCGTCAATGGGCTCAGGCGCGCGCTCACGGGGTCGATGGAGAAGAGTCCGTGTTCGTAGTTGGCGATGATATACTGGTCGGCGAAGAACTTGATGTCCATGATAATCGCTCCCTGAATCTCTTGTGGGGTGAAATGGCGGACAAAATCACGTTGCTCATCCACCAGATAAATTCCGTCTCTTGTGCCAATGACGGTCTGTTGCCCATGCCGTAGGAAACTCCTGACAAACAAACCTTCAGTGGTGAAGTCCTTATACTTGTAGATACTGAATGGGGCGTTCTTCTGGGATGAGTAACTGAAGCCTTGTTGATAGTAGCCACACCACAGGGTGGATGATGTCGTGTCGTAATAACATGAATACACCGAGTTCGACAGGGCTTGGAGCCGTTCTGTATGGTCCTCGGAAAGGGCATAGAGCCCACCGCCGTCAGTGCATACGAATAACGTGTCACCCACTTGTGACAACTGCCTGATGGATGGAGGTATGGAATCGAGACGCTGGCTTCTGTGGGTGGGTATGTCATAAACGAGCAGTCCGTTGTTGTTGGTCGCCATATAGAGACGCTTGCCTACAGCCTGAATGTCGTTGACTGAACTGGAAAGGAGTGTTCCTGAGAGCGTGTCGAGTCGTGCGGACTCTGTGGTCAGGTCGTAAGCCACAATTGTGTGATGCTCGTTGCATGCCCAAACTGTTTGCTTGCCGTCGTAACTGACGCTGGAGATATGGTTGTCGCTCGAGGTGATGTTGGAGGGGTTGACCAACACTATCTTGGAGATGGTCCTGCACTGACCGTCCATCAAGGCGATGCCCTGTTGGCAACCTACTACCACTACAGACGGTTGCTGCTTCCCGGCAACCTCCACCTTCTCTATCGACGTGATGCCTGTCAGTTCGTCGTGGATTCGCTTGCATGTCTTGGATGGGAAGTCCACCTTGTACAGACCGTTTCGCATACCAACAAGAATACTCCCGTCTGCCAGTTCGCAGATATCGTTCACGAAGTTCTGAGGACGACGGCAGTCATCCGTCGTGAAACGAATCTGGAGTTGTCCGTCGTAGCATAGAAGTCCATTGCTGGTGCCTATCCACATCAGGTTGCGGCTGTCTTTGAAAATCCGTGTCACGCTTTCGCCGTGAAGTTCTATATGTGTACCGTAGTCCTGTGCCGACAGAAGGGTGGGCAAAGCAAGAAATAACAGTAGCGAAAGAATCGTCTGGACAAGATGCTGGCTAATATGACATGAATGGTTTTTCATCTTTTGTGCGCCTTTTCAACTGCATTGCAAAGGTATAAAAATCAAAGTGTTCTGCAAAACCTTAGTCCATATAAATTTCAATGGACTCTTGCGTTTTTAGTCCAACTCATTGATTTTCAATATGCTGGACTGTTTTTATTCCAATGCGCTTGTAGTGGATTTTTTCGGTCGTGAAGAATTGCCCAATACGCTTGATTTGTATGTAATTTTGCACCAGAACTTCAATAATAACTGTTTAATCTCATTCCTGATTTTTATGAAACTTAAATTTTTACTTATTACATTATTGGCTTCGATGGGGATG
>CACYEC010000341.1 GCA_902773225.1 uncultured Bacteroidales bacterium | reverse complement strand
TCGGCCACCTGCTGTGGAGTCATGTCGAAATCCACATATTCCTTAAGCCATTTATAACTTACGTTCATTGCTTGTTTTGTTTGTATGTTTAGTTCTTATTCTTTTGAAATCGGTATATTTGAAATCGGTTTATTGCGTTCTGAAATCACTTATCATGTAACGTGATACAAACCTCTCGAATCTCATTCCAATTAAGGATACTGAAAAATCATGCAAAGTTAGTCTTTTTTCAGCAAATATCCTTACTTCCCGCCCTAAAATATGAAAAACAAAACCAAAATGTTGGAAATGTAGGAATCAATCATCTTTAGATATCGTCTTTCTTACAGTACCTAATTTATTCCTTGATGTGATAGCAGTGTGTGATATCTCGTGTGTGATATACCAGCGGTTTGCCCTTTCACTCCGACTCAGGGAGATAAGAAGAACGGGGAAGTCGGCTGACGTATCGGTTATGGTCTTTGATGACATCCTGATAGAATTGAGTGGGGTCGTCCGCTATTTCATCAAAATGTTCGGAGATATATTTCATCAACTCACGCATCCTGGAATCTGCCGAATAAGTGAAGGACATATAGCATACTATCCGGTTGTCCTTATCGACCAGAACAGGCGGGTTGTTTGTGTATGGGTTCCATGGAGAGTAAGCGTTATAAGAATTACCGTATGTGCTGTACTTGTTCCAGATGGATTTACTGTTGTATTCTGACCCGTAGGAACTATACTTGTTCCATATCGACTCAGAATCGTAGGGTGAAGCCCATTTACCTATATAATCCTTATAGTTCTCTCCGGCAAAAATACGATAAGACTGTGCTGAAAGGGTGCAGGCAATCAACAACACAACAATAAAAGCGTGTATTCTTCTCATTGATGAATAAGTATTCGTTCAACATTTTGTAATATCGTTACAAATTTACACATAAATTATAAAAAGTATCGTTTCTCTCAATGTTTTTACTTATTTTTGCATCATTAATTGCAAATAATAAGAAAGACAACAATATGAAAAGATTTTCCACTTTTGTAGCGACAATGCTGGTTTTCTGTGCCACGATGAGTGCACAAGAGACATTGAAACCATTTTCCAACCAATGGACAGCCGACCAAGGCGACGGCACATATATCAACCCCATCGTCAATGCAGACTTTCCCGACTGCGACGTCATTCGTGTGGGCGACACTTACTACTTTGTCGGTACTACCATGTACCACTTCCCCGGTGCCACTATCTTGAAATCGAAAGACCTCGTCAACTGGGAGTTTTGCGCCAATCCCCTGGAGAGAATAAACAGCAACGATGCCTACAACCTTCTCAACGGCAAGCATCATTATTCACAGGGACAGTGGGCGGCCTCACTGAAATACCACGACGGAAAGTTCTACCTTTATTTCATCTGCTACGGACGTTCGGGAGTTGACGACACCCAGAACATCCTCCTTACAGCCACCGATCCGGAGGGACTCTGGTCGATGGTGAAGATGAGCGAGCACTATTATGACTCGGGATGGATGTTCGACGATGGAGAAAATGGTGATGGATACCTTTATGTCGCTTGCGGTATTGGCGATATATGGGTGAACAAACTCGACCCCGTGACCTTGCAGAAAATATCCAGCCAAAGGGTCATCTCTGTGGGAAACGGTTGCGAAGGTTCCCACATGTACCATATTGGCGACTATTATTATATCTATGCCACCTACGGAGGTACAGAGGGTTCTCAGACCATCTTCCGCGCAAAGAAACCAATGGGTCCTTACGAGGAGCATAAAGGTCGTGTGTTCGAAAAACAGCGTATCCATCAAGGAGCACTTGTCGAGACACAGACTGGAGAATGGTGGACAGTCCTCTTTAAGGACAACGGAGCAATAGGACGCATCCCCTACCTTGAACCTGTCGTATGGAAGGATGGTTGGCCTATCATCGGAAACAACGGCATCGACGTGAGCAGAAACAGCAAGCCTTACCGCAAACCAGATGTAGGAGCCACCTACCCCAAGACCTATCTCCCCACTAACGACCCCTTTGTCTCCCCCACTTTGGGTAAGCAGTGGGAGTGGAACCATAATCCCGTCAACAAGGCATGGAGTCTCACCGAACGACCAGGACACCTGCGTCTCTACACCGCCTCTGTCACCGACCATCTCGTTTCTGCCCGTAATTCCATCACCCAGCGCATCATTGGACTCAACCCAGAAGGTACAGCGTCCAACAGGTATTCATGGTGTTACGGCACGGCGAAAATGGACGTGAGCGGTATGCAGGAAGGCGATGTGGCTGGTCTGTCTGTCTTCCAAACCCCTTATTCGTTCATCGCTGTCAAGGTGCAGGACGGCAAGAAGATTTTTTATAGCGAGCGTTGCACCTTCAACAGCCAGAACCACAATGTGGCAGAAACCAAGAACGGCATTGAATTGACATCCGATGTCGTCTATCTGCGCGCCATGCTCAGTTTCGGCAGTAACACATGCCGTTATCAATACAGTTATGACAACAAGACTTGGCGCTCCTTCGGAGTCACGATGAACATGGGCTATACACTTGATTTCTTCGTGGGACAGCGTTTCTACCTCTTCAACTATGCCACCAAGGCTTTGGGCGGTCATGTGGATTTCGACTGGTTCTCCACAGAAAAGGAATTCACCGAAGAAGATTTCTATGCACCCGAAACACTTGCCCAAATGGCGATGCCTCAAGCAGGAGAGGAACGTCAGCCAGATGAACTATTCTCGCTGAAAGACGAGTCTTTCGTTCCCGACCTCTATCTGTCTGGAAACATCAGGTATATGTCTTCTGCATCAACTTTCACTTCAGGCAGAGACGGCTTCGGTGGTTGGCACTATCCCAACGCAATTGATGTATCCCCATACAATTACCTTGTCATCAATCTTTTACGCACCCCCGCATGCAATGCCGTACTGAAAGTCTATGACCAGAACACACTCTGGATGGCAGAGGCATACGAGGAGGCAGTCAAGACAAGGAACATCGTGGTGGATCTCCGTAGCATCACTACACCTGGAGGTCGTGCCATCGACCCATCACACCTCTATACCGTTGGTTTCCAGTCCGACGGTTCCTCTCCCATCTACATCAAAGAGGCATTCCTCTCCATGGACGGCGTGAGTCCAGCAACTGACATCCAGTCAATCGCTGCCGACCAAGTCTCCTCTGGATTTGAAAAAGGAACCTACTTCACGATTGATGGTCGTCGCCTCAACGGTAAACCCCAGCAAAAAGGATTTTACATCTTGGATGGTAAGAAGTATTGGGTGAAATAGGCTTTAATCCTTATCACCTATACTGATATTGATTATGTTTGGATACAGAATTATCGCTCTCGATTTAGACGGTACACTGCTTACTTCAGAACGTGCCATCACACAGCAGACGCTCGACATCCTCATCAGATTACAACAAAAAGGATGCAAGGTGGTCATTTCCACTGGCCGCCCAGTGTTTGGCTCCGCACAAATTGCAGACCAATTGCATCTGAAAGAGTACGATGGATTTATCATGGCATATAATGGAGGTGTTGTGCAGAACTGGCAGACCAAGGAAATCATCTACTCCAATATGCTGCTGCCGGAAGCGATTGTCGATTCTTACCATTTTGCGAAGGCAGACGGTCTCTCCACGATTTGTTATCACGATGAGTACTTGGTGAGCGACGACGAAATGAATCCCTACATGGAACGCACCTTGAAGCGCAATGGACTGATATTCAAAAAAGTGAACAAATTCTTGGAGGAGGTCACCTACCCCATCTCCAAATGCATGATTATTGGCGAGCCTGTGGCTTTGCATGAACTTGAGGAACGTATTTTAGCCTCCAAACCTACCACATTCACGGTTTATCGCAGTGAACCGTATTTCTTAGAAGTGGTTCCACCACACATCAATAAGGCTGAGGGATTGAAAGTGTTGCTTCAACATTTGTCAATCCCTGCCAGTCAACTCATTGCTTTCGGCGACAACTTCAACGACATCCCCATGATTCGTCTCGCTGGTCTTGGAGTGGCGATGGGCAACGCTCCTCAGGAAGTGAAAGATTCAGCCGACCTTGTCGCTCCATCCAATGACGAAGACGGAGTGGCTCGAGTATTGGTGAATTTATCGTGACAGAAAAAACATATTTCATACAATTTTCCATTCTTGGATGTCGCGTGTCGTGCTGGAGAAGTTCACGCCAATCTTGATGAGTCTGCGTGGGTCTGAAGCAAAAGGACCGGCGTATCCCTTATCATCTATCTGTTGCAATGCCTCGTCGGCACTCTTGTCGATTTTGAACTCAATGATATAGATGTAGTCCGACGTCTGGAGAATCATGTCCATGCGGCTGCGGCTGATGCAACGCTCAACCTGTACGTAGAAACCTATCATCTTGAACACCACATAAAGGACATTCTGGAAATACAGTTCCTTCTTGCCCGCAACACGGTAGTCGTTGTCCGAGAAAAACTCCTGAAGCAAGTCCATGAACTCTTCTGGCTCACCTTTTTCAATCAGACGAACCAATTGAGCCAAGTATGATGAACCTGAAGACGGTTTCACGGCCGCATACATCGGCAACAGGTAGCGGATAAAACCACGTTCTACCTCTTGGTTGGGGAAACGCAATTTGTAAGTGTTGAATCTTCTGTCATAACTGCTGATAGTCAGATATCCGCTCTGGTAGATGACGGGCACTGGATTGACACGCATCGACTCCTTGCTGTTAATCACGTCGTCCGACACTTCCTCTTCTGTGAGTTTGTTGAGGTCGAAGTCGGTTTGCTTCAGCAATTCAACAAGGAATGTAGGGGTGCCTGTCTCAAACCAATAGTCCCTGAACACATAATGGGCCAACGTGTTGAGAAGGCTGAAGGGATTGTAGATTCCCACACTGTCGGGACAGAAATGATAACCGTCGTAGCAACGTTTCAATTCCTCATAACACTCCTCCTTCGTCAATTTGTTGGCCTGGGCGACCAACTCCACCTGAGCGTCGAAGTTCGAGTGCAGTTCCTTCTCCGTGATGCCGCAAATCTCCACGTATTCCGGAAGCATGGAGATGTCCGTCAGGTTGTTGAGGTCGGAGAAAACGCTCACCTTCTCGAACTTCGTCACACCTGTGAGAAAACCGAATTTGATGTACTTGTCCTGCGATTTCAAGACGGAATAAACCGCTTTCAGCGTCTTGCGGTATTCATTCTGCAGGTCCTCGTTCCCTATAGCGTTAAGCAATGGCTTGTCGTATTCATCAACAAGGACGACCACGGGTTTGCCTGTTTGCTCGCATGCACGGCGGATGATGCCACAGAACCTACCTGCCAAGGTGTCTTCCTCTGGTCTGGATCCGTATTGCTCTTCCCAAAGAACAAGATTACGATTCAATATGGAATTCAGAGCCTCAGCACTGTCATACTTCTCAGTATTCAAGTCAAGATGCAAAATAGGATACGCTATCCAGTCCTTCTCCAACTGTTCCAGAGCAAGTCCTTTGAAAAGTTCTTTTTTCCCTTGCATGTATGCTTCTAAGGTCGAGATAAGCAGGCTCTTGCCAAAGCGACGGGGACGAGAAAGAAAATAATAAGTGCCTTCATTCACAAGTTTGTAAACAAATGCAGTCTTATCAACGTATTGATATCCTTCTTTACGTAACTTCTCGAAATTCTGTATTCCTATAGGAAATTTCATACCCATTCTTGTGCTTTTATTGTTTCAGACTGTAAAATTACACATTTCTAAACGACTTTGCAAAAAATGCAACCATAAAAAGTAAAAAGAATAGTATGAGTTTTTTTTGTGACCAATGGTTCATGGACTATGCGCAATAGGCTATGTGCAACACCCCACCCCTCTCCTTAGATGGGAGTCCTGGCGCTCGAATGCTAACGGTTCTTCTTGTCCGCTAAATACATTCCGACGAGAATTAGCACGGTGCCGAGAAGGAACCAAGGGGTGATTTGCTCGTGCAGAATCCACCATGCGAAGATGATGGTGGTCAACGGATTGACATAGACGTAGTTGGTGGCGATAATGGCACCTAACTTGTCCATCACCCATGTCCATGCGAGAAAACAAGCCATCGACGCGACGCAACTCAAAAAGAGCAGATTGAGCAATACATCTTGTTTCAAAATCACTGATACAGGAGGCCATTCAGGATGCATGATAAAATATGGCAATATGGTGACCAACCCATAGAAGAATACTTTCCTTGTGATAAACACGGCATCGTACCGTTTGTTGGCTGGTATCATCAACAGAGAATAGACTGCCCAACACAGGTTGGCTATCAATGCCAAAGCATCGCCCAAAGGAGACAAATGTAGTACAAAACGGCCGTTGAGAACCACCACTGCCACTCCAAGCACCGCCATCAGTGTTCCCGTCAACTGCACGGTCCTCATTCGTTCCGAACGATAAAACAATCCTATCAGAATCGACGCAAAGAGCGGGCAACAACACACTATCAACGACGTGTTGGTCGTAGTGGTAAAGTTCATGGCACTGTTTTCGGTCAAGAAATACAACGAGCCTCCGGTCAACCCCAGACCTGCCATGAGCAACTCTTCCTTCCATGTCTTTGCCCACAATCGGAACGCACGCCGGGTTAACGAGAAGCACAACAGCAACAAGTATGCAATGATGAAGCGAAGGGTGAAGATATGGGCAGCCGTCAGACCGTTCATCAAAAGCAGTTTGGTGAACACAAACGTGCTGCCCCATATCGCCACAACGATAAATGCGGTCAGATGATACAGAAATGTGTATTGCCTCATATTGCTGTCAACACATCTACAGAACGGGTAGCAGATACTCCCAAATGAGGTCAATATAAGGCTGATAGAGTGACGACGAGGTGGTAAGCACCAAGACGGCGTCACGGTCGGGGAAAACCATGATGTATTGTCCTGCATATCCGTCTGCACGGAACGCGTTGTGACGGCAGATCCACATCTGGTATCCGTAGCCCTGAACCCACTCGTTGTTGTCCTTGTTGAGACCTGCCTTCTCTAAGTCCTCAAAACGGGTGCCTGATGGAGCGGATGGCACTTGGTAGCTCGACATCTCTTTCAACCATTCTGCAGGAACCACTTGCTTGCCATTCCACAATCCTTTCTGCAAGAACAACTGGCCCAGTTTTGCCATGTCCTCGGTTTTGATGTTTAGACCCCATCCTCCGCAGTTGATGCCCTGGGGACTCTCATCCCAAGTCGGTCGGTCGATATGCAATGGTTGGAAAAGACGGCTGTCGAGATAGTCGATGAGTTTCTCGCCCGTCACCTTCTGGACTATGGCTGAGAGCATGTAAGTGCCAATGGAGTTATAAAGGTAGTAGTCGCCTGGTTGATGTTTGACGGGCCAAGCCAGGAAACTCTCTACCCAATCCACTGAGTCTGCCCTCGTGCTGTTGGGCTCCTCATCGTGACCGCAAGTCATGGTCAGCAAGTCGCGAACAGTCATTGCTTTCAGATAGTCGCTTGGCTCTTCGGGCAGTTGGTCGGGGAAGAATTTCACCACTGGGTCGGTGAGGTTCATCTTACCCTCATTGATGGCGAGTCCCACAGCAATAGCAGTGAAGGTCTTGCTGACCGAAAACATCGGGTGAGGGGTTTCGGCTGTCTGTCCGTTAAACCACTGCTCATACACCACTTCTCCATGTTTCAAGATCATGATGCTGTGAAGGGTGATGGAATCTGGTGCGACAGGGCGTGTCTCGGTGGCGTGGACGAATGAATCTACGGCGGCTACCATTTCTGGTGCGGCATTCGCTCTTGGCAAGTCTATGACTTCTTTTTCCGGTTTGCAACCAGCCATCATCAGAATCATGGCCAATAAGGATAGAATCAAAGTCTTCTTCATAAGTGCAGATGATTTGTATGTGAATAAATGTGTTTAATAATATTGTAATGATATATCATCAAGTGATTGTGAAAAGAACGTTGTTTCTTATCTGAGGCTAAAGCCAAAAGAGAAAAGTGCTTCAAAGGTATGAAATAAACTTCATTTAAGAAAGAAAAATCCAACGTTTTCGGTAACCATTTAAATAATAATGCGTAATTTTGCAAAGAAAAACAATAATTGTCTTTCTAAAACCATTTTACAGATATGGAACAAAACATCAAGAAACAAAAAGAAGAATTTATCCAACTCCTGAAATCAACGGAGAGAGAAGGTATTGACAACCTTATCGAAGACCTTGAGGAATTGGGGTTCTTCGAAGCACCTGCCTCAGCCGGTCATCACTTGAACGTGGCTGGTGGATTGGTGGAACACTCGCTCAATACTTATAAGGCTGCTTTGGTCGTATGGGAGGGATTGAAGAAACTCGAACCATCGTTGGACAATGTGGTGAAAAAAGACAGCATCATCATCACCAGTCTGCTCCACGACCTGTGCAAGGCCGATATTTATTATCGCACGGTGAAGAAACGCAAGACTCCTTTGGGAACATGGGAGGATACTGAAGGCTACAGAACGACTTACAAGAACTTTCCCATGGGCCACGGAGAAAAGTCGCTCGTGCTCGCTCTCTGCAGCGGACTCGAACTCAGTGACGATGAGATGCTCGCTATCCGATGGCACATGGGAGCTTGGGGCATCAACCAGAACAGTATCGAAGAAGTTAAGAACTACGACGCGGCAAGGATGCTATACCCTCTCGTCACCATTATCCAAACTGCTGACGGACTCGCTGCTGCTATACTTGAACGAACTGCAGAAAAACTGGATGACCTGTGATGATGCACATGTCTCAAAAAATCCGCCTCTTTCAAATGAAAGGGCGGATTTTTTAGTGGATGTGGTCAGTAAGCGTGTTCGTCCATCAGTTCTGAGGCGTCTAACTTGCGGTTGTTGATTTTCCTCCAGGCATAGACAATATATGCCAGGACAAAAGGCACCAACAACGACACATAGAACATCGTCGTCAACGTGAACTCGCTCGAACTGCTGTTTTCCAACGTCAGACTGCTCTGAAGGCTCGCAGTACTGGGATAATAGGCTGTGTGGTTGTAGCCAGCGAGCAGCAACAGCATGGTGACCGTCAGTACTGTCCCTACTCCACTGTACCAAATGCCCTTCTCGAAGTCGGGGCGAACCAGGCTACGCAGGATACCGAAAAGCACCAGCACCACACCTGCTAACAAGATGACCAACACGACAGGCATCTGCAACAGGTTGTGGAGATACTTGTACGGTTCCATCATCACCAAACCCGTTTCTTTTTCCACTGCGAAACCATCCATCAAGAGCAAGTGGACAAACCAAATCAAGAAGAAGATAAGGAAGGTCAACCCATCACTCCACAACCGTTTCTGGGTGATGTTCCGCAACCCTCGTTCGTTGATGTTGTTGATGAAGTACAATTCCGCAAGTACTCTTGCCAAAAAGAGCACAGCAATGCCAAGCGAGATGTTCCATGGATTGACCAACGCCTCCAATCCATGCCATGAACTGGACCATTGGCTGATGACGGGCTGGAAATCTGAGGCGAGATTGTCCTTGTTCACTACAAACTGACTGCCAGTGAAGAAGGTGGAGACAGCACCACCCAACAACAGCGGGGCAATAATGCCGTTGATGACTAAAAAGACATGATACGTTTTTTCGCCCAACAGATTGCCTGCTTTGGCACGGAACTCATAACTCACCGCCTGCAACACAAAACTGAACAGAAGAATCATCCACAGCCAATAGGCACCGCCGAAACTGGTGCTGTAGAACAAGGGGAAGGACGCGAAGAAGGCACCGCCGAATGTGACAAGTGTGGTAAATGTGAATTCCCACTTACGCCCTGTGGAATTAATCATCAGGCGGCGCTGCGTGTCGTTTTGGGGCAAGGTCAGAAGCAATGAGTTGCCTCCCTGCACAAAGAGCAGGAACACCAGCAGACCTGCCAGCAACGAAACGATAAACCACCAATATTGTTGAAGAAAAGAATATGTCATAGTTTGGGCCCTTTCTTAATAGTTTTACACATAATACCAATCTCGGCAATAAGCATCACCGTGAAGAGGAACAAGAAGATGAAGAAGGTGAGTTGAACGCTGGAAGTGGAGAGTTGCGACACAGCCACATTCGTTGGAAGCATGTCCTGAATCACCCAAGGCTGTCGACCGCACTCAGCCACCGCCCAACCTGCCTGACCGGCAATGTATCCCAAAGGAATGGTGAGCAATGCGACCCAGTGCATCCATTTCATACGGCTGAGATCCTTCTTATACACGAGGAACAGCACGACCATGAAGAACAGAATGAAATATCCGCCAAGCATCACCATGATGCGGAACATATAGAACGTGAGAGGAACGTTGGGAACAACATCCTCGGCGTTCTTGATGTAGCCGTAGCCGAAATACGGCATGTTCTCTTCGAGTGTCTCTCGGGCGGCAATGGCGGTGGCTGTATCACCCTCGGCCTTTGCGATACGATAGTGGGAGAAGACTGTGATGGCGTTCCTACCACGTGCTATCTTCTCCTCTACCGAGAGAGCGACGGTTCCGTCTTTCTGGGTATAACCACCCTCAAGGATGTTCTTGATGCCAGGAACGAAAGCCTCTGGATCTCTTTCAGCCAGTAGTGATAGCATGTGTGGCACCTCGATGCGGAACAAGAAGGGATCCACACTGTCAGTGGGCGTCTCCTTAGCGGGGTTCAATATGCCGAAAGCAACCAGGCCCGCTCCTTCCTCGCCTTCATAGTAGCCTTCCATGGCGGCGAGTTTCATCGGCTGGCGTTGGGCCACTTCATAACCTGCCCCATCACCGGTCAAGGCACAGAGTCCGGCGGCCACAAGTCCTGTCCAGGCTCCAATCTTGATGCTCTTCAGAGCAAAATCCTTCTCTTTGTCGCGTTTCTTGAGCAAGTACCAACAACTCACTCCTACTACGAAAATAGAACCAAGCACCCAACCCGAAAGCACAGTGTGGCAGAATTTGTTGACGGCCATTGGCGAGAATGCCACTGCCATGAAATCTACCATCTCGTTGCGGGCTGTGTCGGGGTTGAACTCCATGCCTACAGGATATTGCATCCATGAGTTAGCCACCAAAATCCACCAAGCGGAAATGGTGGCGCCGATACCCGTTAGCCATGTGGAGGCAAGATGGAAACCACGGCTCACCTTGTTCCAACCAAAGAACATCACAGCCACAAACGTAGCCTCCATGAAGAATGCGACGATACCTTCGATAGCAAGAGGGGCACCGAAGATGTCGCCCACAAACCAACTGTAGTTGCTCCAGTTGGTGCCGAACTCAAACTCCAGGATGAGACCTGTGGCCACACCGACTGCGAAATTGATGCCGAAGAGTGTCTGCCAGTATTTGGCTGTCTGCTTCCAGAAGTCATTCTTGGTGCGGTAGTAGATGGTTTCCATAATAGCCATGACCAACGCCAGACCAAGAGTCAAAGGGACAAATATCCAATGATAGATGGCGGTGAGCGCGAACTGCGCACGCGACCAGTCAATCAACGACATGTCAATGTTTTCCATAAGCGTATCTGTGTTGTTAAGGAATTAAAGTGTCACTTGAATAAATCATTTTAATTTATTGTTTTCTAATAAATTATTTATAAGGATTCAACTATGTTGTTGTGGGTTCATACAGCCTCTGTTGTTCCAATTGTGTCAGGGACAACGGTCGATGAGTTGCTGACTGACGAAGTCTTCTTTTTGGAAATCGTTGTCGGCCACATTATTCAGGTAATTGGGAAAGAAGAACACACGCAGGATACAGAACATGATGAAAAGTTTGATGAGAATCAATGCCCATAGTGTCTTACCGATGGTCATGTTTCGGAAGCCATCGGCATAAAGCAACCATACTTTCATCAGTCTTTCTCTCATCTCTTTACAAAGCCTTGGAGGTTAGTGAATGCAAATACTGATATTCATTCTGCAAATATAGTGTAATTTCACGTATTCCAAATGTTAAGAAGAATAAAAATCACATTTTGTAATTAATCTTTTTCGAATTTTGAGAATCATATAACTGAGAGCGACAAGAAATGACGACTCGGACAAGAAGAACCCTGGGGCCTCCGAGACGTTTTTAAAAAGAAATCATCAAACAACTTGTCCGCCACAATCCAATCAACGATTTATCAACAACAAAAACAAATTTAGGATTATGAAAAAGTTTTTTATGATGGCCATAGCCACAGCAATGATCAGCATGACTGCATTCGCACAACAAGGTGACAACAACCAGAACCGTGGCAGACGCCAAGGCCAGCGCCCCGATATGAGCAAGATGACAGAAATGCGCGCCAACCAGATTGCCAACCAACTCTCGCTCGACGACGCCACCACCGCCAAGTTCACAGAAATCTACAAAGCATATGTGAATGACTTGCAGGCAGTGAACACCAAATACCACCCCAGAAAAGAGACGACAAAGAAGGGGGACGACAAGAACAGCAATGAGGCCAAACAAGGTCCAAGGCAACGCCCTGAGCGCAAGTCTTTGACTGACAAGGAGGTGGAAGAACGCATGGTCAACGGTTTCAAGGAGAAGAAAGAGAAAATCGAAGTGCAGGAGAACTACTACAAGAAATTCCGCACCATCCTCAACCCTAAGCAGATTCAGAAGGTTTACGCCATGGGTGGCAACAATGGGCGAAAGGGTTTGAAAGGCATGAATAGCAAAGGTGGACATCAGAGAATGAGAAGTCAGTTCAGAGGTGGAAAGAATGGCGGTCCACGCATGATGCATCAAGGTCCAAGACGCTTTGCATGGAACGCATCTCGGAACAACAAGCCAGAGGACAATAGCAAGCAAATGTGAGTGTCGTCACTTACATTAGAACACACAGAATAACGCTGGTGCCTTGTCGCCCGCATCACAACGAACAGGAACAACATAAATGACATAATAAGAAGATTTTTTTCATAGGTTAATTGATTGAAGGTATTATTACATTAAGCCAAAAGAATTATTAACGTAATATTATCAAGACAGTAAATCCGGCCACGCGTGACGCGCAGTCGGATTTACGTTTTTTTTTGATTTGAAAAGCCATAGGAGGTAGTCCTACAACCTTTCGCTATCAATATGCATCAATATGCTCTGGCGATAAGTACACGGCACTTGCTGGGCTTGCCTGTTACCATATCCACTCCTGGAGTCTGTTCGTAGGCGAAAGGCACACAACGGATGGTGGCCTGAGTCTCCTCCTTGATGCGTGCTTCGGTCTCGGCAGTGCCGTCCCAGTGGCAGAGGAAGAAACCACCGTCCTTAATCCGTGACTTGAACTCCTCGTAGTCGTCGCACTCATAGATATGGGCGTCGCGGAAATCAACAGCCTTTTTGTAAATGTTCTGCTGCATGTCGTCGAGCAAAGCCTTCACATGCTCTTCGATGCCATCCAGCGAACGAGTTTCCTTCTCCAAGGTGTCACGGCGCATCACCTCCACAGTGCCGTTTTCCAAGTCGCGCGCACCTATCACGAGGCGAACGGGGATGCCCTTGAGTTCATAGTCGGCGAACTTGAATCCTGGACGCTTGTTGTCGGCGTTGTCGTATTTCACGCTGATGCCCATGCCTTTCAGGTTAGCCACAATGCCATCCACTTTCTCGTTGATGGCTTGTAGTTGCTCGTCGTTCTTGTAGATAGGAACGATGACCACCTGCAGCGGTGCCAATGCTGGAGGAAGCACAAGTCCGTTGTCATCGGAGTGGGTCATAATCAGCGCACCCATCAGACGGGTGCTCACACCCCAACTGGTAGCCCAGGCGTACTCAGGTTTGTTGTCCTTGTTGAGGAACTGCACATCGAATGCCTTACCAAAGTTCTGACCGAGGAAGTGACTGGTGCCGCTCTGCAAAGCCTTGCCGTCCTGCATCATTGCCTCGATGGTGTAGGTGTCGAGTGCACCAGCGAAACGCTCAGTCTCGCTTTTCACTCCCTGTACCACTGGAACTGCCATGTATTTCTCTGCGAATTCAGCGTAAATCTTGAGCATCAATTTGGCTCGTTCCTCGGCTTCCTCGCGAGTGGCGTGAGCCGTGTGACCTTCTTGCCAGAGGAACTCACTGGTACGCAGGAACAAGCGAGTGCGCATTTCCCAGCGCATCACATTGCACCACTGGTTGCAGAGGATAGGAAGGGCGCGGTACGACTTGATCCAGTTCTTATAGGTGTTCCAGATGATGGTTTCAGATGTTGGACGGATGATGAGTTCCTCGTCGAGTTTGGCGGCTGGGTCAACCACCACTCCGTCTTTCGTGTCGTTGGTCTTCAGACGATAGTGGGTCACCACAGCGCATTCCTTCGCGAATCCCTCCACATGCTCTGCCTCTCGGCTGAGGAAGGACTTTGGAATCAGCAAGGGGAAATAAGCGTTCTGCACACCCGTTTCCTTGAACATGCCATCGAGAATCGACTGCATCTTCTCCCAAATCGCATATCCGTAAGGTTTAATCACCATACATCCTCTCACGTCGGCCTGTTCTGCCAGGTCGGCTTTCACCACCAATTCATTGTACCATTGCGAGTAGTTGACACTCCGCTTGGTCAGGTCTTTCAGTTCTTTTGCCATTTTGATGTTTATGTATTACTTCTTAGTTTCCGAAATATTTTGCAAAATTACAACTTATTGCGCAAAATGTGGTTGTTTTTTCAGTGCATTATTTGTTTCTTTTGCAATTATTATTTAATTTTGTAAATATGAAGAGATTTAACACCACAGGCAAGTGCATTGCCAGCAGACACTATATGGTACGCATTGACAGCCAAGTTGAGGCGGCGGTGCGCCTGGTGCAAAACGGCATGTATTTTTGCATCAATCGTGGGCGGCAATACGGCAAGACAACCACACTGTCGTTTCTTAAGCAACATCTGGAAAAACTTGGATACGCTGTCTTTTCCATCAGTTTTGAAGGGCTTGCCGACAGTGCCTTCAACAGTTTAGAGGATTTACTTTACGCCTCTATCGACAAAATGTCTTTGCTTTTGGAGTTGAAAGTCTTGCCCAATCTATCTGCATCATCCACCCAGTTGCTGTTGGATGCGTCTCAAAGACAAGAAGACAGCATCAAGGTGAAAGATTACACACGGTTAATTACTAAGATGAGTGTCACCGATCGAATGGTCTTACTTATCGACGAAGTAGATGCGGCAAGTAATTATCCCCAGTTCATCAAGTTTTTAGGCGTTCTGAGGGATATGTACCTATCCCGTGACGAGATACCCACATTCCAATCCGTTGTACTCGCGGGTGTCTATGATATCAAGAACCTGAAATTGAAGTTACGTCCAGAAGACGAACATCAATACAATTCACCATGGAACATCGCAGCGCAATTTGATGCAGACATGAGTCTGCACACTGACGGTATAGCAGAAATGCTTGAAGAGTACAAAAATGATCATCAATTAGACTTTGACGCATTGTCGGTTGCCCAACTCATTTATGACTACACTTCAGGTTATCCGTTTCTTGTGAGTCGTTTATGCCAGATTATCGACGAACAAGGCTACACTTGGGATAAAGAGGGTGTTTTGCGAGCAGTAAACAACATTCTGAAAGAAAAGAACACCCTCTTTGATGATATGACCAAACAACTGTCACAGTTTCCTGGTCTTTCGAAAATCCTGCAAGCCATTCTTTATAGTGGTCAAAGAATTGTTTACAACTATTACGACAAGGACATCAATCTCGCTTCAATGTTCAGCATTGTTTACGATAAAGACGGAGCCACAGCCATCAGATGCCGAATATTTGAGACCTGGTTATACAACTATTTCAACACCTTCGAGAAAGACTCTGTCATATACATCAACGGAGAGGCAGACCGCAACCAATTTATCCACAACGGGCATCTCGATATGCGCAGTCTGTTGACAAAATTCACCGAGCATTTCAACGAAATCTACCGTCCAGGGAAAGATGACCGATTCATTGAGGACAATGGACGGAAAATATTCCTCACCTACCTCCGGCCAATTATCAATGGAATCGGCAATTACTATTGCGAAGCAACCACTCGCGACCTCACTCGCACAGATGTCATCATCGATTATCTCGGGCAGCAATACATTGTAGAACTGAAAATCTGGCGAGGCGACAGTTACAACCAACGTGGCGAACAGCAATTAATGAATTACCTCCTCTACTACGGCTTGAATACAGGATATATGGTCAGTTTTTGCTTTAATAAGAACAAGCAGGCTGGTGTCCACGATATCATCATCGGCGACAAGACCATTTGCGAAGCCATTGTTTAGACTTGATGTGCCTTTTTTCTAACCTTATCATCACATATTATTAACAGACTAATCATCAACTATGTACAAGATACAAGCCAATAAATCGGGAACCCGTAGCATCGAGGTCAGTGAGGAGAATCTACAGACCATCGACAAGTACAGCCTGCTCAATGACCTTGTGGAGAGCAATGGCATCATTGACGACGAGACGCTCGCAAAATTGCGTGGCAACATCCGCTCTTTCATTTTTTCCAACGATGACTGCAAGGACCTGCTCGACCTTTGCTACAATGTCATCTACAACGACAACATGAAAGCCTACGGCCTGAAAGAACTGATTATGCTTTATCTCGATTGGAACGGGAACAAGGACAACAACAATGAGGGAGTACAAGCCGACTGATTTCCTTCCCACCACCAAGAAAGAAGTGGAACAGCGAGGCTGGACAAGTCTCGACGTGATTCTTTTCAGTGGCGACGCCTATGTGGATCATCCGTCCTTCGGTGTGGCCGTGATTGGACGTACGCTTGAGGCTATTGGACTTCGTGTAGCCATTGTGCCACAACCTGACTGGCACGGCGATTGGCGCGATTTCAAGAAGTTGGGACGCCCGCGCCTCTTTTTCGGTGTTGCTCCAGGCTGTATGGACTCCATGGTGAACAAATATACCGCTAACCGCCGTCTCCGCAGTGAAGACGCCTATTCGCCCGACGGTCGTCACGACCTGCGTCCTGAATACCCGACCATCGTCTATACCCACATCCTCAAACAACTCTATCCCGATGTGCCTGTTGTGCTGGGAGGAATAGAGGCGTCAATGCGTCGCCTCACCCATTACAACTACTGGGATGACAGCCTGCACCGTTGCATCCTTTGCGACAGCCATGCAGATATGATAATCTATGGCATGGGCGAGAAACCCATGACTTCGCTCGCCTCGTTACTCATCGAGCAAGACTGCGACATCACTACCGACCTCTTCCTCACGCTGATGATGCGACATCCACAACCACAAACCGTAATGCTCCTCCAACGCAACCACATTCCTGGAGGTATACGCAAAGACGATATTGTGCTACATTCCCATGAGGAATGTCTGGCCAACAAGAAATACCAAGCGGAGAATTTCCGGCATATCGAGGAAGAATCGAACAAGATGCACGCACAGCGCCTCATACAAGAAGTGGAGGGCTTGTATGCTGTGGTCAATCCACCCTATCCGCCCATGACCCAAGCCGAACTCGACGAGACCTTCGACCTGCCCTATACACGCCTGCCACACCCGAAATACCATGGCAAGCGCATTCCCGCATACGAAATGATAAAATTCTCCGTCAACATCCATCGAGGTTGTTTCGGCGGTTGCGCATTCTGCACCATCTCCGCCCATCAGGGGAAGTTTATCGTCAGCCGAAGCAAAGAGAGCATTCTCAAGGAAGTGAGGCAAGTGACCGAAATGCCTGATTTCAAAGGATACATCAGCGACCTTGGTGGTCCGAGCGCGAATATGTACGGAATGAAAGGTAAGAACCCGAAAGCCTGTGGTGTCTGCAAACGTCCTTCATGCATCCATCCTCAGGTTTGCCCCAACCTCAACACCGACCATTCAGCCCTTATCGACCTCTACCGCACAGTGGACGCTTTACCTGGCATCAAGAAAAGTTTTATCGGAAGCGGTGTGCGCTACGACCTGTTGCTCCACAAATCGAAAGACGAAGAGGTGAACCGTGCCAATGAGGAATACACACGCGAGCTCATCTGCCACCATGTCAGCGGACGGTTGAAAGTGGCGCCAGAACACACTTCCGACCGTGTGCTCACGCTCATGCGCAAACCTTCATTCTCGCTGTTCTACGACTTCAAAAGAATCTTCGACCGAATCAACGCCCAGCATCACTTGCGACAGCAGATCATACCATACTTCATCAGCAGTCATCCTGGTTGTAAAGCGGAAGATATGGCAGAACTCGCCACCATCACAAAAGACCTCGACTTCCAACTCGAACAAGTGCAGGACTTCACACCTACACCGATGACCGTCAGCACTGAGACTTGGTACACAGGCTACGACCCATACACCTTGCAACCTGTGTTCTCGGCCAAGAGCCAGCGCGACAAACTCGAGCAACGTATGTTCTTTTTCTGGTACAAACCCGAAGAACGGAAACGCATCATCGCCACTCTCCAGCGACTCCATCGGCCAGACCTTATCGCCCGTCTTTACGGAAAAAGGCCACCACACTAAACCTAACACACATAATTTCAGGAAATCCTATGTAATCACGGGAAATCTTAGAAATACAGAGATAACCCTTAAAAACCGCCTCAAACCCTGCCTCTTCAACAATGAAAAACAAAGAACTCCATTTAGCATGGGAATACATCGCGCGAACCAGCACCAGCCTTTTCCTCACGGGAAAAGCAGGCACTGGCAAAACCACCTTTCTCAAGACCCTGCGCGAGCGAACACCCAAGCGCATGATTATTGTGGCACCAACAGGTGTGGCGGCCATTAACGCTGGTGGAGTCACCATCCATTCTTTTTTCCAAATCTCTCCAGGAGTAGTTCTTCCCGACTCACTGGAAAAGAAAAAAGGAGGATACTACACTTTCAGCAAAGAGAAACAGAACATCATACGAGGACTTGACCTGCTCATTATCGATGAAATCAGTATGGTGCGGGCAGACCTGCTCGACGCCATCGATAACCGTTTGCGCCAATACCGCGACCGCTCCAAACCCTTCGGTGGTGTGCAACTGTTGATGATAGGCGACTTACAGCAATTGGCACCTGTGGCTAAGGATGACGAATGGGAACAAATCAAGGACTACTACCCCACTCCTTATTTCTTCTCTTCCAGGGCCTTGCAACAAATCAGTTACATGACCATAGAACTGCATAAAGTCTATCGTCAGGAAAACGAGGCGTTCATCTCATTGCTCAACGACATCCGAAACGGCAACACCTCCAAAGCCACCATCGATGCCATCAACAGCCGGTATATACCCCATTTCAACAGCAACGACTATCCTGGCTACATACGGTTGACCACACACAAATACAAGGCGCAACGCCACAACGAACAAATGCTGGACAACATAACAAGCCAGAGCGTGACATTCCGAGCCTCCATCGAAGGCGATTTTCCTGAAACCATCTATCCTGCCGATGAAGTGTTGACGTTGAAAGTCGGTGCACAGGTGATGTTTGTGAAAAACGACAGCAGTGGTGACCAACTCTATTTCAACGGCAAGATTGGTCGTGTGACGGGCATCAACCCTGTGGAGGAAACGGTCATGGTGAAATGTGAAGACGGTAAGAACTTGCGTGTGGGCAAGGAGAAATGGGACAACACTCAATACAAGATTGACGAACAGAACAAAACCATCACGGAGGAAGTGAAAGGTTCGTTCATGCAAATACCCTTGCGCCTGGCATGGGCTATCACCATCCACAAGAGCCAGGGACTGACCTTCGACAAAGCGGTGATAGATGCCGACGCTTCATTCGCCCACGGACAGGTGTATGTGGCGCTGAGCCGATGCCGTAGTCTTGAGGGACTTGTCATGGTGTCGCCTATTCATCAGTATTCCATCATACCCGACAGTACCATCAACGAGTATCTTGATGGTGTGGCACAGAGACAAGGAGAGGCTGAGGCCAAGTTGCCCGAACTGGAAAAAGCTTACTACAGGGAACTGCTTCACCAGTTGTTTGATTTCCGTCAGATGGAGATGACGCTTAACTATGTGACGCGCATCCTTGACGAACATCTCTACAAACAGCAATCCGACTTGCTCAATGCCTACAAGAAGAGTCGCGATGAGTTCAAGACCAAAGTGATTGATGTGGCCAACAAGTTCCAGCAACAGATTGACAATATCTATACCAACAAAGAACTTGTGCAGGAAAGGGTGAAAAAAGGATGTGCTTACTTTAGGACCACTATTCACGACCTGCTCTTTGACCTACTCTCAAAGTCGAACCTCAACATCGAGAACAAGACAATCAGCAAACGTTTCTCCGACAACATCTTCCTGCTTCGACAAGCCTATCATACTGCCACACTTACATTGGAGTTGGTCGAGGAAAAAGGATTCGACATCCGTTCCTACCTCGACTTCAGGGCACAGAGCCTGTTGCGGGCTGACGACAAACAGAATGCCGAAAAAGGAACTCAGAAACGGTCGAGTAAGAGCAAAGTAAAATCTGATGTCCAACAGAAAGAAAAGAAGCCCAAAGAGAAAACTGCCGAGGTGAGTTACAAACTCTTCAAGCAGAGTCATTCTGTGGAAGAAGTGATGCGGCAGCGGGAACTGACTGAAGGCACCATCATAGGCCATCTGACGGAATATGTAGTCAACGGGTTGCTGTCAATCTACGATTTCATCACGAAGGAGCAACTCGACGATGTGAAACGAGTGCTTCAGGCATATCCTAACCTCGTCTCGACTACCGACATCAAGCAACATCTCCATGTCGATTTGTCTTATCCCCTCATCCGCATGGCCCTTCGTTACATCAAATCGTAGGCTCTGCTAATTTTTTATATTGCTTCCTATTGCTTCTCACTCTGTAACAAGTTCTCCTACGATGGTGTTGACCACGAGGTTGAGTTGAGGACGGGTCAACAAGGCGTATTCTCGGTCTTTGCCTGCACGATTGACTTTGAGCAGTTCGTCGTTGGGAAAAGCAAAGAAATTAGTGACATGGTATTCGACCTTCTGGAATTGGCATGGCGGTATATCCACCACATCCCGAGTGAGAGAAGATGTGTCGTAGGCCTTGTAGCCCGTCTTACTGTAGATAATGGGAAACAGCACAAGCGTATCGAGACTCTTGTTCACCACATATTCCCCTGACCTGTCCAGTCCAGACATAGGAATGACACCTCCCCACTCTGTTTGAATGGTCGTAGAACCTATTACCTTCATTACCTTAAAACTCTTGTTGTTGTCAACGACTACTGCAGTCGGCGTCATGTACAATAGGAACCAACCCAATAAAAAGAAGAGCAACAACACCCCTAAGCGCTTGAAATAACTATGCTTCAGGCTCTCTCCATCTTTGTTCTTGATGAACAGCATGAAGAATACAGCCAAAGCCACCGCAACAACCATCAATAACCATCCTTTGACTAACATAACGGTCTGTTTATTTAATCCTTTTTATACAAATAGAACATTACTCCTTTCACAGGACACATCGCCTGGTCTACGATGCTGTAACCATCGTAATCTGATTTCCACATCGTGACGAAGAACTGAACACCCCGATGAGCGATAATGCTGTCGTGTTCCTCATGCACTTCAGGTAAATCGTTGTTGTAGTCACAATAATACTTATTGTTCGGAACGATGCCTGTAACAGCGAACACGCCTTGGTCCTGACAGTAATAATTGAGCAAGGTGGGGTGTGGTTCATTCATGATGGTGCGGGCGAATCTGAACTGGATATAATCGTCCTTTTTCAATTTCATCTTCCATAGATTGTCGCTTCCCCACACGACAAGAGCCACAGCCACCAATGTCAATACCGGCTTCACAAATCCTCGTTTCTTGAACAATGGCGCCAATTCGAGTGACGAAAGTGGCAACACACAGAAGGGAACGAAAACGGCAAGGATAAAACTATAGTATTTATAGTAATCGGGTTTGACGAAAACGAATATGGAAGTCAGGACAAAAGTCAACAGGTAAATCCATGAGACATGGACATTCCTACGACGCAACCAAATCCATGCGACAAGAGAAGCAAGGAAAAACATCGAGTTGTCGCGTATATGCATGCCCAGCACCGCGAGGAAATAAGTGATGGGATGAGAAGAGCCTCCAGCATTCAACACATCGCCAGAATCCATGTAGAGGAATAAATTGTCATGGAAATACACACGCATCATGTCTCTGAAAGCACCATTTAGACCATAAAACAGGCAGATGGGGAAGGTCACCGCCATGAAACCTATCGTCACAGGAATCACGGACTTAAGGAAATCACGGAAACGGTGTTTTCGGACTGTATAAACAAGAAAGAAGAGGATGAATGCGATATAGAACGCCATGATGTTGAACTTGGTCCACAGTACCACAGCCATGCCCATTCCAAGGAACAGGCGTCGAGGTAGGAATGATACAATAACGTCCTGTTCACTCGATGAAGACGCCATCGTTTTCTGTTTTTCAACAAGTATCACATATTTAACGACCACATAAAGCGCATAAGCGAGGAAAGGCAACAGCAATTCTTCCACACTGCCACCACAGAAATAGGATGTGGTGCAATATATGCCTGTTCCCGCAATGATGAACCAAGGTTCAATAGGTCGATTAGTCAAAACCCTTAGTGTTTTGCGACTGTAGTGAAAGAAGCAGAAAGCGGATGGCAATGACAAGAGGTACATGCCGAAAAACGACTTGTACGATATCAGTGTGGCAAGGGAATAAAGGGCATAGACCAGTGGCCCTTTGTGTTCGTAGAGGTCACGGTAAGGGAGGAGTCCACTCCACAGAGATTTACCCACCGTATGGTAGCAAGCCGGCGAACACCAGGTGTTGGTGGCATAGAAGGGCGAAAAGCATGAGCAGATGGTGATGACGAACAAAGCCATGATAAGCGAAATAAGCACATCACGTCGATTATTCCTTTTACTCGGTGTCGGCTGTTCTTGGAAATTCAAAGGCCTGTCGTTTCCCATCATCATTTCAAACACTGATGACAAGAACACACTCCCTCCCATAGCCAGAGCCGCACCAACGAATGCCATCAACATATATGCTGTGGTGTTACCGCTACAATAAAGGAGGAAAGAATCATGCCAATGGAGGAAGAACAACAAGATGAGCAGAAGACTCACAAGCAACAAGTCTATTCTTCCCCACTTCGATGACGAAAAAGGATTCTTCATGCGTGGACATCGCCACAAGACCACTGCCACAAACAACAGATGTAGCAGGAGGTATCGTGTCATGCCAAAGGAAGGTGCCAACAACGCAAAAAGGCAACATGATGAAACGAACAACAAAAAACGGTTTTTCATAACTCGTAAACGTTTATTCCAAAGAAAGATTGTGACATCCTACATCCCCTGCCGTTGGCGGACTGCCTCGAAGAGAAGGATGGCAGCGCTGACAGAGACATTCAGGGAGTCGAGCCTTCCAAGCATGGGGATACGGATATGGGCATCGGCGGCATCACGCCATTGCGAAGTGAGACCAGTCGATTCCGTTCCCATAACGATGGCCGTGGGTGCGGTCATGTCGGTGGCATAATAGAGCGAGGAGTCCTGCAACTGTGCTGTGAGGATGTTTATGTCATGGCTCTTAAGAAAAGTGATACACTCCTCAGAAGTGCATGCCACACAAGGAACAGTAAATACGGCGCCAATGGAACTGCGGATAAGATTGGGATTGTAGAGGTCGGTCAAAGGGTCGCAAACAATCACAGCATCGGCCCCTGCGGCATCGGCGCTTCGAAGCACTGCGCCAAGGTTGCCGGGTTTCTCCACTCGCTCAAGCACCACAATCAAAGGATGGACACCTAACTCAAGCCCTTCAAGCGAAGACGCTCTCATCCTTACTTCGGCAATCATACCCTCGGTTGAACCACGGTAGGCAATACGCTCATACACCTCCTTCGACACATCAAAACGCTTCACCCCACCATCAAAACCACGAAGGATTTCCAAGGCCTCATCGTCTATGTAGTCGGGACAACAGAAAACGGAGTCGAACTGGTAACCTCCTTCGATACAATGCATCATCTCCCTCTTGCCTTCTACCACAAACAATCCTTCCTGCCTCCGTTCAGAGGATTTCTGTTGCAAAAGCAGAAGTTTCTTGATTTTGTGGTTTTGTGCACTCGATATATAGTTGTCGGTCATCATAATGCTGTATATTATCTGGAAATATATACTCGAAAATTAAATTTGACACAAAAATAATAAAAAACAAAAACATGTATAAAACGAAACAGCAAAAAAGCGTAATTTTGCAAGAAATTTTCAAATGTAAAATACAGACAAAAATGAAAACTAAGTTTTTTGTGTTGGCAATGCTGCTGACAATCAGCGGGAACCTCATGGCTCAAAGTATCACTGCTGAAAGAATAAGGGATTGGGAAGAACGAAGTTTAGGCGGATTCTACTTGGGACAAAATGCTGGTCTCGGCACACCTAATGGAATGAGTTTGAATCTTTACAAATCAAGAGAAATTGGTTTTGATCTTCCAGTATTTGATGTCAATTTTAGTGACAAGTTCGTGTTTCATGCGAATCTTGGTTTCAACTGGAAGAACTTCCGTATGACCAAGAACGAACGTTCCTTTGTGAAAGACTACACCACAGGCGAAGTCTCAATCGGACAGCCAAACTATTATACGTCAGCATTAGGTACTGGGCAGGTGGATTATTCACGTATGAAAATTTTCAGCATCACCCTGCCGTTCCTCTTTGAATACCGTTTCACTGAAAGTTGGTTTGTGGCTGCTGGTCCTGTAGTCAACTTCAACCTCCACGGAAGCCTTCTTACCAAATTCACCAACGACCGCGGCGAACATGTCGTCTGGCGTTCTAATGGTCTGCGTCAGTCTGTCATCACAGCCGATTTGAAACTTCTTTTCGGGCATGAGGATGTTGCCATTTACGGCAGATGGTCACCATGCCGTCAGTTAAGGAAAAGATATGCTCCTGAACTCGACTTCACTGGTATCAGTTTCGGCATTCAAGCCGTGTTGTAACCATACCATTTTTTTTATATTTTGATGATGTGAAATGAGAAATTATTGCTAATTTTGCAGAAATTATTATTGGAGTGTATATTTACAGCATATTCGATATTTCTATAATCACTTTACTTAACCAATTAAAACCATTTAACATGAGAAAAATCTACTCAATCGCATTGTCAGCGTTCTTGATGCTTCCTATGGCACTGAATGCACAGACAATGACCAACGAGAACGAGACGCTCGACGGCATGGGCTATCGTTTGGAGAAAGACGTCAATTTCCGCGACGGTTTTGTCAAC
>CACYEC010000340.1 GCA_902773225.1 uncultured Bacteroidales bacterium | reverse complement strand
TCTTCGCAAAGCGGTAAACTGACCGATGGCGAAAAGGAAATCAGCATAACAGACGTGAAGCAACTCTTACGCAAGGGCACAGGTGAGGGTTATTCAGAACTGGAATTCACAGGCAGCAACAACGTATCCTACCGGGCCAGATGGTATGTGTGGCGAGCCCGAAAAAGGGCAGACGGTAACCTCCAGGGTGTGAAATGGGAGCTGACCAATCTTGACACGGGCAAAACTATTGACAAAGACAAGGACATCAAAGATAAGATTAGATTAGCCACAGGTCTTGAATTCAGTCAGTTCTGTCGTACTACCATGCTCGCCCAGGGAGAATTCACCAAGTTCCTCAATAGTGAAGACGATGACAAATCCAAGATATTAGAGAAGATTACCGGCACGGAAATCTACACCCTTATTGGAAAGAAAATCGCTGAGAAAAAGAGTGCGGCAGAAGCCCAATACAACGACGCTAAGAAAGACCTTGACAATGTGGTGCTGCTCTCCGACGAGGACCTGCAACAACTTCGTGAGGAACAGGATCAGTTAGAGCAGACAGTCCAGACCGCCAAGTCCAGGGTGGAAGGTTGTGAGGCCAAAAAACAATGGATAGAGAAAGACTCTGACCTTTCCAAGAAACTGACCGAAGCAGAGAAAGAAAAAGCAGAAGCAGACCAGCAGTTACAAACGGAAGAGTACCTGAAGGGAAAAGAGACAATTGGTCAATGGAAAGAGACTGTTGATGCCCGAAGGGACTATGAGGAGCAGAAGAGAAACGAGAAGTCAATCAGAGACTGCGACGAGAAAATCGAGAAGGCTGCTCGCAGATTGGTTTCCTACAAATCAAGTGAGCAATGGTCAGTTCAACAAAAGGAGAAGTTGGAAGAGCAGATAGGAGCGCTTGAAAACTCGCTTGCAGAAGAATCCTCCAATGTCAGTCTTTTTGAGAACAAAGACATCGTTTGTGAACACTTAAAGCAAAGGTTTAACAAAACTATAAAACTTACTGAAAACAAGAAAAATATTAAACAGAAAAACGACTTACTTTCCACCCAGTTACAACCAGAATACGAGATATTCAAGAAGAAAACTGAACAAGTCATACAGGATGTTGAAGGGAGTACTAAAACATACGAAGCCCTTCAGGCAGAACTTGAGCGCATCAATCTTACTTCCCTGAGAGGTGAGGAAAAAAACGAGAACACGACTCTCACCATCATCCATGAGGCACAAGAGGCTTTACGCCAACTTCGTCAAAATGAAGAGCGTCATGCCAAGGATGTGAAAGAGCAAGAGGAGAGAGGAGCCAAACTGGCAGAGAAAGAGTCGCAACTCCCTACCCTCACAGCAGCATACGAAAAAGCCGCAAGTGGTTTCGAAACTGCCAAAAATATATATGAGGGCCAATTCCAGTCTGTGAGCAAATTCGCCAAGCAAATCAGAGGTACATTGCATACGGGCGACATCTGCCCAGTCTGTCGCCAGACGATTGCCAGTCTCAACCACAATGAAAAAGAAATCGACAAACTGGTGGCGATGGCCAAGGCAGAGAAGGAGGCAAAGGAGGAGGAGATGAACGAGGCCAAGGACAAGACGCTGAAACTCGAAGCCAGTATCAAAACCGACAAGGCCGAAATCGCCAAAAATGCCGATAAAATCGCCAATGACAAACAACTGAAAGAGGCAGAGTCGGACGCCAAAGTGAAGTGCAAAAAGTGCAATATCCTCATCATCAACGAGCAGTCCGCCGTAACCCTGAAACAACAGGAAGAAGAACAGATTGAGAAACTCAAGACATTGAGTGCTAAGATATCAAATGGTGAGGCCATAGAAAACAAGGGCAAAGAAGCCTTGAAGAAACTCGAGACAGACCGCAAGAACAAGGAGAAGGCCGAGGAGGAGATGCGTAAGGCTGGTGAAGCCATCACCAAATGCCAGAACGACATTGAGAAATTGCACGCTGAAGCCGAAACCCTTAACAAGGACATTCTGGAAGCAGAAACATTCATAGACAGCAAGACACACGGCACCGACCTTGGTATCTCGTGGAGGGAGGATGACAAGGCCTATATGGCAACCCTCAAGAAACGCGCGGAGACCTATTGCAATAACAAAGCCGCTCTTGACAAAGCACGTCATGCCCTCGATTTGCAGACCCAAGAGATAGAAAACGTGGGTAAGGCTTTTGAAGCCTTATACAGCCAGATGCCCGATTGGAGAGCCATTGCAGCGCAAGAAGCCGCCTACGATTCCCAACTGCTCCATCACATCAACAGTCTAAGCAACGAAGTGTCAGTCAGTATCAGTAAGTGTAATGAATCAGAACAGATTGTGGCACAAAAGGATAGCGCTATCAAGGGTTTCTTGTCGAGTCACCCCGAAATGAGCATAGAACTCTTGGAGTCACTCAGTCTCATCAAGCAGGCAGACATCGACAGAATGGCACAGGACATCAACAACAAGGAGAACAACGCCCACAACAAGTCAGAAATTCTCGTTATGCGGAAAGAGGAACGTGAGACTCATCAGCAAAGCAAGCCCGAGATGGGCGAAACAGAGACTACAGAGACCTTGTCTGAAGAAGTGAATGTCATGAAAGAACAGATAGAAAAGTGCAACAAGCGTCTTGGTGAGATTGCCCATCAAATCAATACAGATGTTGATAACAAAAAGAAAAGAGAGGGTCAGATGGTTATAGTAGAGAAGTTGCAGACCTTGAAGAACCGCTGGAATGCCCTCAACGACCTCGTCGGTGTTTCAGATGGCCGACGTTTCCGTGACATCGCCCAGAGTTATGTTCTTGGTTCATTGGTGAACAGCGCAAACCACTATATGCATACTTTAACCGACCGCTACACCATGCAAGTGGAACCAGGTTCATTCATCATCATGGTAGAAGACGCTTATGAAGGTTATGCGAAACGCCCAGCCACGACTATTTCGGGTGGTGAGAGTTTCTTGGTGTCGTTAGCATTGGCTCTTGCCATGAGCGACATCTCTCAGAACCTTTCGGTGGATACGCTGTTTATTGACGAGGGTTTTGGTTCGCTGAGTGGCGAGCCACTCCAGAACGCGATTTCCACCTTGCGCACCCTGCACAAGGCAGGTGGTCGAAAGGTGGGTATTATCTCTCATATAGAAGAACTCAGGGAGAAGATACCCGTGCAGATTCGAGTGGAACAGGAAGGTAAGAGCGGAGCCAGCAAGGTAGTGATATCAAACGGTTGTGATTGATAGTGAATGATGTCATCATACCCATAAACACAAATAGAAAACAAAATTATAATATTTTATTTTTCAATATATTACAATGTTTTATTAAAGTATCACTTTAAATCAGGAAGCCGAGGGTTTCAAGGTCTCCGCCCCCACGTCTATCCTGCGGAAATCGAGCAGTGAGCCCATCTGGTTGAGCAGCAACCTGATAACCATCGTAGAGATCCTTCTACTCGACCGTGAGCCAGATAAGGGTATCTACATTAAGGACAGAAAAGTGTATAAGCATTAGACTTGATGAAAAAGACAGCGAGTGTGATATGCCTAGTCATGATTATGGCCGTCATGAAGGCACAGGTAAGGGATGCCTTTCAAGGTGTGCTTCCTGTGACCGACCCACAGATGAGGAGGAGTCTGAATGGCAATTGGCAGTTGAAAGTGATAAGAGGAATCGTCGAAGACAAGACTGTGCCCATGGCGGATGAGTCGTGGCGAACCATTCCTGTACCTGGTTGTTGGGAGGCTTATGGTTTTTGTGAGCCCAGCTATGATAGTCCAAAACCACTAACAGGTTATTACCGTACGAACTTCACTGTTCCCGCTGGGTGGAAAGGTCAACGTATCATGTTGCGCTTCGATGGTGTGCTTTATGGTTATGACTTGTGGGTCAATGGCCAAGCTGCAGGTTCCTGGCGTTCTGCCTATAACACAGCCTTGTTTGAT
>CACYEC010000339.1 GCA_902773225.1 uncultured Bacteroidales bacterium | reverse complement strand
CGTAGGGGAAGAGTGTGCATGTATGAACAGAACACGCGGTTTCAGTTACTTGGGCGGGGAAATTTGTTTCCTGTTTATAGAGGAAAGGTAATAAATTCTCTGAACAGATAAAGAATGCACACGACAAAAAAACGGTTTTGTTCAGAAAAAAGGGTTGTGTGAAAGGGCAGTCAGCGTAAAAAAGTGGTGGTGTCAAATGTTTCATAATATATGTTAAAACAGAGGGGAATATGCAGATAATGAAATTAAATGCATGATTTTGGGGTCTTTTTAGGTGGTTTTGTGTATATGTATGCAATGTTATATACAAAAATGTTTCATGGGTATGACAAAATGAAACATACGAAATATGCGAAAAAAAACGAAATACACGAAAACTTATTCTTGCGAAATATGCGAAAACTTATGCTTGCGAAATATACGAAAAGTAACGAAAAACACGAAAACTTGTTCTTACGTGCAAATCGCTTATATTGATGGAAGGAGTTGACATTTCCATTGTTCATATGAGGAAGTTGAATCAGCATAGTGTGAATTCATAGAACAGACCTTTTTACCCCTTTGCATCATGTATGATTTTACGAAACGCCCCTTTTTTCTATAGAATTGTGATTTTTTTCCTGAAAACATTATGATTTTCCTTTTTTATGTTTTAAATTTGCAATGTCGAAAGATGAAGCGGTGAAAGCATCATCTGAGGCGAATATACATTGAAAAGGCGTTTACTAACGCTTTGAATGACGACCAGAATCTCGCAAATTCCACCTCAAGTCATGAGAAGCCGCAGTAGATGCCTACGTATAGTGGTGAACTGTTTCCATACATCCTCTTTCCAGTGTA
Source organism: uncultured Bacteroidales bacterium (assembly GCA_902773225.1). Classification (GTDB taxonomy): domain Bacteria; phylum Bacteroidota; class Bacteroidia; order Bacteroidales; family Bacteroidaceae; genus RUG11857. The sequence goes on along the minus strand of CACYEC010000339.1, from coordinate 29,236 downwards.
GGCTGTATAGAGTTTTTGTCCGTATATGCGTGGGCCTCTGCACACTTCTCGTTCAGACTTGAGGAGCGTGCGAGAGCTTTGGTTGTCAGGACGAGCAAAGTGATGTACGACTCCCACGCTTCTTTCTTTGTATATCTCCATTACCTACCTTAATGAATTCAGCCTTTTAGGGAGTCGGGGCAAGAAACTGTTTGAACAATTATGAAAAAGAGATTAGCAAAGAAGGCATTTTCCAGAAGTTATTATGTAGAATCTGTAAAGCCAGGTACAGAAGAAACAATCCTTGTTCCCCGCAACGCAAGATGCGCTGACATCATCAAGAGAGCCACCACCTATTGCCGTCGTCGCCATTCCGAGTGGATGGAGAAGGTTGGCTAATTTGTGTGAAGTAAAGGGATAATTAATTGTAACATTAATATACTATCCTTAATTTCGCACCGTTTTTTGATTATTTTTACAACATCTTGAGCAACAAATAGTTGCTTAGGATGTTGGAAAAATAAATAATTGCGGATTTAAGGGTTAAAATACTATCAAGGAACATGAAGAATAATCAATTCATGGAGTACCGTATTCAAGTGCTAAAAGCCTTGGAAGAGTACAAGGATGTGCGTAAAAAGGCGAACATCGATGATGTCGGTTTGAGTGCTTCAGTGGAGCGCAAAGCATCTCCTTTTGTTAAGGGGCATTTTACCCTAGCGGTTGTTGGAAAAATGAGTGCAGGAAAATCTACATTCATTAACGCATTCTTAGGAAATAAAAACATATTGCCTACAGGTCATTTCCAAACCACATGCGTATTAACAAAAATTGAATATGCTGAGGATGAGTCCATTGAAATTATTTATGGAGATGGCCACAAGGAATGTATAAAAGGTGACATTTCGGGTAAACTTGGAAAATTAGTGGCAATCGAGGATAAATATAGTTCTTTACCAGTAAATGACATTAACAAATTGATTGTTAAAGGATGGAGCAAAGCAAAAATCTGCAATCCCAAAATAATCAAAGGTATGGAAGAAACCTCATGTAGAGCGATAGACAAGAAAGTTCTTGAGCAATACATAGATAGTCATCCAAAGTCCAAAGTAGCGAAAGAAGTAACAATTCAATATCCTTTGCAAGAGGATTGCAAAGGATGGCGCATTGTGGATACTCCTGGAGTAGAAGCTGTAGGTGGTATTGATATAGAAACTATCAATTTCCTAACAGCTAAAGGAAAAAATGGAGGAAATAATGTTGATGCCATCATCTTCCTTCACAAAGGAACTGATAACATTGAAGATAAAAGCATTAATGATTTTGTTAAGAATATTTTCAAGACTTTATCAGATGATGCAAAAAAACGCATATTCTTTGTTGTAACAAATGCAGCAGACGAAACTTTCCAAAACAACGAAGAAGAGTATATGCGCAAAGCAAAAGCCTTATTTGTGGATCCATACGGCATAAAAAACGATCGACTAATAGCGGTTGATAGTTTGATGGAGATTCTGTATAGGTATGTTACAACAGAACATAAAGATGTTGTTTCGTTGCTGAAATCTAAAACTGCACCAGATTCTTCATGGAATGAACAGGTTTGGAGAATATGCCGCTCTTTGTTAAGAGATATTGAAGACACACTTGAAGATGCTGATAAAAATGTCAACAACGAGAACTTGACTGCCATGATTCAGGACTGGTCAAGTTTTGCTAAACTACGTACGGTCTTGAATGAGTTTGTTAAAACTGAAAAGACAAACGCATACTATGACTTTTTGAAGACTGTAAGCGAAGATATTAAGATATGTGTTGATCATCGAAAAAACGACATTGCCCTGCTCCAAAAAGGAACCGAAGAGATGCAGGGGCAAATTCAGGCACTAAACGCAGCAGAGTGGGAAAAGAATCTAACTCTCGGTTCAATTCGCAAGAACTTCGACAAAAATACAATAAAGGAAAGATTCGCATTTATCGACCAAAGAATTGATAGTAAAATAATGGATTCTTCTGCTTCTTTTAAGGATATACGAAGAGAAGCTATTAATCTTTATGATTTAACAGATGAAAAGAAGGCAACTTTGTTTGCCGAAATGGCTTCGGAATTTAACAAATATGTTCAAGTTGGTACGAGCAAGGTTTTTTTCAAGAGACCAGACTTTGAGGAAATAGAGAAAGAGGCTACAGAAGATTCTCGATACAAAGAAGATGTAAAGAATACAAGAAAGGTGCCAGGCATGTGCTGTGATGATTATGAAGAATACACAGAACATGCTAAAGGGGATGTTGACGAAGATAAAAAACTTCGTCTCTTTAGAACTGAGACAGTCCGTCATATACGTCAAGAAGCAAATAAATTTAAAGAAGATATTCAGAAAGAAGTTGATACCTATGTCAGCCAAGTTAATGTTTCTTTACAACAAGCTATAGACGATCAGATGTCTCATTTGTCTGAATTAATGGAGAAGTACAAAGTTTCTTCTGATGATCAATTGAACGCTATGATCACACAAGCAAATAATGAAGTTGCAGTGATGAAACAATTTTTGAACTCAATTTCAAAATACTAAAATGGAACAGCCAATTATAAATTACAGAGCAATTTCTACAGATATTTCAAATAAATGTAATCAATTGCTTCAATATGTTGATGTAAATACAGTTTCAGATACATTTGATGCTGTAAAAGAGATAGTGGAAATCGCTATAGAAAAGTATTCGTATAGTGTAAGTGAATACTGGTTGGCAATGAATTCTGATGTGGATATATCTCGAAAAATAAAGTTTACTGATGTAGAGAACGGGTATGAGATTCTTGTTAAAAAGTGGGTAAACCAAAACCAATTTAAGGCAGAATATCCAGAATGTCCTGACAATATCACAGAATCCTATGAAGAATATGCTTCTATACTTAACAAAAAAGCAATTGCTGTTGCAGTTGCAGGGACAGCAGTCATTGGTACTGTATATGCAAGTGCTTCTTGCGCAAAAGGATGGCTCATATTTGGCAACCCGATAGTTGCGATTGCTGCCGAATTAATAGGTCTTGCTGCACTTTATGCAATTGTTCAAAATAAAAAGAAGACCAAGCGCCAAGAGATTGACATACAAATAAAAGATTTAGAAGAAAAGTTAAAGGTTTACAAGAATAGTCTTATTACCTCTTTAACTGTTTCTGCTGAATCGTATATCAAAAAAATGGTCGTCTTTTCAGACGATATTTTAAATAGTTTCTGATATGACAGTAAGAAGAAATTCAAGAAATAAAGCTTTGATGGCAGACCTTGATAAGCTTGTTAACGAGGTTCAACCCCAAGAGCAGGAAGACAGGAATGCTATATCCAATAAAGAAATAATGGTTAAGGAAGATGTCCCAGAGACTCCTGATGCACCTACTATTCTATTCAAAGAAAAGTCGTCATTAGTTGAAAAACAATTCTCTGATGCTATTCGGGCTTTTGACACAATCATTACAAAGTCATATCTTTCACATTTGACTGCTTACGATGTTGTACCATGTACAAATGATCCGATTTCGAATATGCGCTGGGTCAAAGTAAATGAAATTGTTTACGAGAAGAACGAATTCTTTGTTGACAAATTATCAATGCTCTACAACGCATTGCATTCTTCGGCACGTAATATATGTTTCTTGTTAAGAAGAGGCTATTGTACTAACAACAAATCAGCAGTAGAAATATTCATTGGCACAACAGACGCAAATTCAGATGATGACAAGAATGTTTCTGGTGATATTCTTCAGCGTGGTTTGAAAGGACTGTTTCCTGGATTATCTTCTGAAGTAAGTTGTGATATTATTCAAGAGTTAAAAGCGTCTCTGAACAGAGATGTTGCTATATCTTGTGTTTCAGGTGTAGCATCGCTAAGAGAAGACGATAAAAAAGAACGTTTTGTGCAAGGATTAGAAAAATTAATCGATTCTACAAACGGTCTTAAGTTTGCTATTTGTTTTGTTGCAGAACGAGTTGAAGATAGTGAATGCTCGTCAATATTATCTAATTATGAGAATCTTCATTCTGCTATTTCACCTATGGCAGAAACCCAACTTTCTTTTTCGCAGAATGAAACAAGAGGAATTAATGAAACAAGTTCCAAAACATTTACAGAAACAGTAGGTGCTTCTCTTTCAAAAACAATAACGAAAGGATCATCACATTCTTCATCTCATACAGAAGGATCGTCCAATTCGTACAGTGAAACCTATGGAAGTTCAGATACTGGTAGTTGTATTGTTTATTCAAGTTCAAGTAATTACTCTGAAACATTTAGTAGTACAAAAAGCACGTCAGACACAGAGACTATGTCCACAACCGAGTCCCTTTCCGACCAAGAGGCTATCAACAGAGCTTTAGCAGAGGCTATTCTTCAAGGAAAAGGATCGCACACTGACAAGCAGAACGGTTTTACCCAGCAGATAACCCTTCAAGACAGAAGAGTAAAACATTATCAAGAACTTTTAGACAAAGAGATAGATAGGATACAAAATGCATTACCATATGGCTTATGGTCAATGGGCACTTATTTTATTGCAGAAGATGACACTACAGCAAAAGCTCTTGCTGGTTTATACAAGGGCTGTATTGTCGGTGATGATTCATATTCACAGGTCTTCACTGTTAATAACTGGAGTAAGGCTGACTGTAATACGAAAATAATCGCTAGGCATTTATTAGCATGTCAACATCCACGTTTTTCGTTACCTTCAAAGATTGAGGTATCTTCTGGATCATTGGTCAGTAGTAAGGAACTTGCAATTCACATGTCGTTGCCTCAAACCAGTGTACCGGGTATATTGGTTCGAGAAGAAATTCCATTTGGCAGAGAGGTCAAGACTATCTTTGATTTGACTGATAAAAATTCAATAACGATAGGAAAAATCTTACATCTTGGAGAAGAATACAAGTTGCCTGTAGTTTTATCTTTAGACGAATTGTCAAAACACATGTTTGTAACAGGTTCAACTGGTAGTGGAAAATCGAATACAATGTATTTGATCCTCTCTCAGTTAAAACAGAAAGGCATCAAGTTTATGGTCATAGAGCCTGCAAAAGGGGAATATAAACATGTATTTGGCAATTTACAAGATGTGTATGTCTATGGAAGTAATCCAAAAACATCGCAACTCCTCCGTATCAATCCGTTTGAATTCAACGACGGAATCCACGTGTATGAACATATTGACAGGCTTGTCGAGATATTCAATGCTTGTTGGCCTATGTATGCTGCTATGCCCGTCGTACTGAAAAAGGCCATCACTGACGCTTATAAAAAATGCGGATGGGATTTGTATAGCTCAACACAGGAACTTGAACCTAAATGTAGGCTGTTTCCGACTGTAAATGACGTTGTTGACGCTTTGCAAAACTACATCAATAGCTCAGAATACTCTGCAGATACCAAAGGTGACTACAAAGGGTCTTTGGAAACCAGACTCTTGTCTATGTCAGAGGGATTGACTGGTATGATGCTCAACAACACTATGGGTAATCTCTCGGATGAGTTGCTGTTCTCAGAAAATGTCATCGTAGATCTCAGTCGAATTGGAAACACAGAGACGAAGTCTCTTATAATGGGTTTACTTATAATGAAATTAAATGAGTTCTACCAGACAAAAGGTAGGATGAATTCTGAGTTGAATCATGTTACGGTTCTTGAAGAAGCTCATAATCTGCTTAAGCGCACAAGTACTGCTCAGGTTCAAGAGAGTAGCAACTTAGCCGGAAAGTCTGTAGAGATGATTTGCAATAGTATTGCAGAAATGCGAACATTCGGAGAAGGTTTTATCATTGTGGACCAGTCTCCGTCACAAGTTGATATGGCCGCAATCAGAAACACCAACACGAAAATCATTATGGCTCTTCCAGAAGAAGATGACCGTCTATGTGCTGGAAAGTCTATAGGGCTTAATGATGGACAGATAGATGAAATCGGTCGTCAGAAAGTTGGTGAAGCCATTGTGTGTCAAAATGATTGGGAGGAGCCTGTTCAGTGCAAAATTAAAGAGTTTATTTATGATAAAGGTTTACGTTACTTGAATCATAAAGATTCATACGAATCAGTCTGTCATCATGCAATTTTACATGATGTTTTATCGTTCTTATATAAATATTGTAATGGGAATAATAACGCTCTTGACGACGTTGATAAATTGAGGGGCGAAATTTTGGATATCAATATTATATCTTCTGTCAAATACTCCTTGCTGAAACTGCTCGATAATTACGAGAAGTGTGGGGTGGACCTTTCAAAAAGAAATCATGCCAAAATAATGGAAACGGTTGGTTCATGCATCGGGTTGTCTGAAAAGATTAAGAAGGTTTTGTCAAGCAAGAAAAATATCAAAGAGGCGAATGTTTCCATCCACGATCTCATCCAAGAATTGATTCCTGATGAAGAAGAGAAATTCTATCGTTTCTGTATCAGATGCTCATTACGATTGCTTGCTTCTAAGTCTTCAAAGTCTGTGGAGTTTTATAATAATTGGATTAAAACATATTACTAAAAATATATAATTATGCCATTTGTAATTGACGATGTAGCAATTGCTGCTGCTGCGGATGCGGCAGTCGAAGTTGGAGGAGAAATTGCCACTGAAGCTGCGGAAGGGGTTGGCGAAAGTACAGAATTATTGGGCGATGGTATAGGAGAAGATGCACTCGAATTATCTGGTGAGGTTGATTTTCCAGAATTGCCAGACAGCATTTCCGACGAACAACTCGATATAAAAGGTGATGGACTCGGAGAATCCTCATTGGAAGAATCTCATCATATAGATAGTGCTGAATCATCAAAATTCGAGCAGATTGATCCTTCAGATAGTCATATTGACAGTAATACACAAGAATATGTTGATGATAAGAATAAATCTGAATTTGAAACCGATAAGGCAATCCCAAAGGATACTGTTGAGTCAAATCCAGATTACCAGGATAATACCAATATGGAGAAGGGGGATGACTCTGAGACTTCAATCGGTAATATGGAACAGCCCGAGGTGAGGAAAACAGGCGGTAGATATGGGGATTTGAAATCAGCAGGATGGGGATGGAATTCTGAGCCTCCCAAAGAAGTTCATCATATCCCTGCTGATACAGCTTCACCCTTAGAGAAAAATGATGGACCCGCTATTGCGATGGATCCTGAAGACCATAAATTAACGGCAAGTTGTGGTAATTCTCAAGAGGCAAAAGAGTACCGTGCAGCTCAGAAAAAATTGATAGAAGAAGGTAAATTCAGAGAAGCAATACAAATGGACATTGACGATTTGCGAGATAAATTTGGAGATAAATACGAAGTCGAAATCCAACAAATGTTGGATTATGTGGACGAATTGGAAAAAAATGGTAAAATATAGTTTAATATGGAAAAGCAATTCATAATAAATCCCTTTGTTGGTGTTGGAATAATCGTTTTTAATTCAAAACGAGACTTTGTGCGAAAACAATTAGGTGAGTATTCGGAGTTCCGTAAATCAAAATTCAGTAAAAATACAACTGATAATTTTGGAACTTTTCATGTCTTTTACAGTCAAAAAAACACTGTGGACGCAGTAGAGTTTTTCCCTGGTTCAAATGTGATTTACAAAGGGCATAAAATGTTCGATCTTGATAGAGAAGCATTAATTTCTTTATATAACGATGATAAGATGGTACAAGAAGAGGATTCCATCAATTTCATCTCTTATGGTGTCGAGGTCGTTATTGAAGAAGAAAGAATCACTTCAATCTTTGTGCATAAAGCAGGATATTAATTATGGTAAAAGCATCAAACAGCAACCTTCATCTTTATGATAGGTGTGTTGTTAGATAAATCACATTGCTTGACATCTATAGAAGATTTATGCTTATCTTTCTCTTTATTGCTCACTTAATATGTTACGCGGAAACACTCTTTTCAAATGCGACGAGTGCGGGAACCGCTTCAAGGCTCCCGACATAGAATACAACGCTTCAATCATGAGTATGCCCCAACCTTGCCCAAAGTGTGGGAGCAGACATACATACCCCGTCACATCAATGCTTTCTTTTTTCACCAAATCTACGTACAAGAGAATTTGGGAAGAGATGGACAAATGAGACGTAAGTAAAGAAACCGTTAGACTCTGTTTTGCGTGCCTAAAACGAGTAGTCTTATGATAGATAACAGATGTCCGATATGTGGGAAGGTGAGGCCTGAGATACTTGAACGACGGTCGTGGACGGAAGAAGTTGCACATAACGAGAATGATGATGAAAGGTCTTTCTTTGAAAGGATAGCCGATTTCTTCTGTGGCGAAAGGAAGCGTCAACCGAAAATCAGGACTCATTTCTATGCTTACCGCTATTTCAAGTGTCCTGACTGCAACGTGCAGTGGGATAAAGATGCTGACGGGATGAAGATCATTGAGGATTATTACGCTGGTAGTTTCCGAGGTTTCGAACCGTGGAGGAAGTACTTGCTGCACATTCCGTTACTTCCTTACTATGGTCTTGGGGTGGCATTGGGCGTCAATATCATCATCGTCCTCGTTGTGCTGATTATCGCATTCTTCGTGGGGTTCTTCTATTTCCTCTTTGCCGACGGACACTATTTCGACGAGTTCTTCACACTCAAATGGTGGCCAACGTTAAGGTGGATTGCGTCTTTCGTGGTGATGACATGGAAGTATTACGCGATTTATATACCTGTAGTGCTGATGGTGTTTTTCCTTCCGACGCTGTTACATAACATCAGGATTTCAAAGAAGATAGACTACAAGAAGAAACTTTTAGAGGAGAGGTTAAAGGCTTACATTTAACTCCGAAACTTTAATCACGAACAAAGAAAATGGAGAAGAAAAATGATGATTCATGGTTCCCTGGAGGTTGGGGATGCTTTTGTTTGGTTCTATTGTTTGAGATTCCAAAGATCTGGTATTTGGTCGAAACTGATTGGTCTTCTGACGCCATGTCAACGAAAAGTAAAATTTATTTGGTGATTGCTGCAATCTTCTATGGCTTATGCTGTTTAGTAATTACTGGTTTTTCGTTTTCGAAGCGTCATTATCTGTTACAGCCTATCATCTCTCTTCTCGCCATCATCGCAGTCGCTTTATGGACAGACTTGTTAGGTTCCGTGGAATTCAATTTGACTTGGTGTTATATTATTCCTTTGGTCTATTTAGCGATGGTGTCAATCGGCATATTGATTGTCAGGACACTATACATTCGTTGCAATCCCAAGAACGTTGTTCTTAAAGCCTTGATCCAAATCGTTCCCTTGCTGATTTGGGGAGTGATTCTGATGTTTCTGGCAAAAATCTGATGCCTGTCACAGCATAGCGGAAGAGGTTCATCTTCGATGATTTCCATTCATCAATAGGCCTTTCCTTTCAGCCATCTGGCGGACACAGGGTCGGAGATGATGACCTTTATTTGATAACACAGAATAGTGTAACACAAATTTGTGTCACACTATTCTGTGTTATGATAATTTTGCTGATTTCTAAATGGTTATGAACTAAATAGCGGTGGGCGACCCTTTCAGGGTCGATGATGAATTGCATGTCTTGGAGTCCGCAGGTGCATTCAACTTCGTTTCATGCACCTACGGTTATTGAGAGTTGTCCCTTTCAGGGACGTGGGGAGTATTACGCTATCAATCCGCAGGTGCATTCAACTTCGTTTCATGCACCTACGGTTATTGAGAGTTGTCCCTTTCAGGGACATGATGTACCTACGGTTATTGAGAGTTGTCCCTTTCAGGGACATGATGCAGCCATGGTTATTGAGAGGTGTCCCTTTCAGGGACATGATGTACCTACGGTTATTTAGAGTTGACCCTTTCAGGGACGTGGTGGTGCTAAACATTTAGAATCATCTACTTTGCGGTGGAGAACCTGCGTCGGCGGGGATTGTGACGGAAGTGCCAGTGGAGTTTGATGTGTGTGAAATACTGGTTGTAGATGATACCTGCCACAATGAGCGCCAGACCGATGTAGGTGGCAGGGAGAATCCGCTCACCCACGATGTTGGCGATGAAGAAAAGAGACAGGAATGGGCCGAGGTAGCACAGTTGGTTGACAAGCGCTGGGTTGGATGTGTTTTTCAGTGCCAGTCCGAAGCAGATGAAAGGAATGCCCATCTCGAAAAGTCCGGCATAAATGCCCCAGAGTATGCTTTCTGTCAGTATTTGCTGGTTCACATTGTCCTTGAATACAGGTACTTCGAGTACAAATGCAATCATGAATTGGTAGATGGCACCGAACATGAACCCCATGAAAAACTGCACGCTGCTATTGTACTGGCTGCTACTTTGGTTGTTGATCATCCAATAGACAGCCCATAACACAGCGGAGAAGATGGCGAGGAAAAGTCCCATGCCGAACTGCTCATAGTCACCCATGCCAGCACTGGAAGCACCTACTGAGATGACAATCACACCAATAAGGGATACCAGCATTCCAATATACTTGCGTTTCTCAATCTTGATTTTCATAAACATCGCCAGCATGAACACCAACGCCACAGGCCAGATGTAGTTCACGGGCTGTGCCACTTGTGCTGGAAGCAATTTGTAGGCTTTCATCAGCACCAGGTAGTATCCAGTGGGATTGATGAGTCCCAGAATGGCGAAGTAGCCCCATTGGTGTGCGCGGAATTTACTGATTGTACGCCAGTTGCGCTCAATTGTAACATAGATGGCGAACAACGCGACGGCGGTGATGGTCGCTACGAAAGTCAGGCCGAAGAATGTGAGTCCTTGCTGAGCCATCTTGAAAGCTGTGGCCACAGTGGCCCAACTCAGCACAGCTACCGATGCCTGTAGCAGTGCTTTGGTATTTGCTTGCATTTTTTCCAGAGTTTTCAGAGTTTTTCTGACTATTCAGAGTAAATGATATTTTTATTTATGTGATGTTCTATTTATCACGAATTCTCGAATTTTAGAATTATTATCCTATTGATATCAAGAATTTTATGGAATTATCGATAAAATCGCAAGCGATTTTTAGAAGTTATTTTATGAGTTTTTGATTGATTGATGGAGGATGTCCATGTATTGTTGATAGGGAATATGTCGTCCGCCCATTGACTTGAGGTGAGGCGTCTCGAACTGGCAGTCGATGATGCTGTCCTCGAGTTGCGATAGCAGGTTGGCCAGTGATATGAGCGCGAGTTTACTGCCGTTTGGTTGCAGTGAGAACATGCTCTCTCCGAAGAAGCAACGTCCGATGGTCACACCATATAGACCTCCGATGAGTTCTTCGCCGCGCCATGTCTCCACACTCATGGCATATCCCAATTCATGCAGTCGAGTATAGGCCTTGACCATATCCTCACCCAACCATGCCCCTTCGTTATTGATGCGCAGACTGCTGCAATGATGGATTACATCCTCAAAGCACTGATTATAACTCAAAGTGTATTCATCTTTGTTCATCAGTGTGCGCATGGAGTGTGAGACGTGAATTTCTCGTGGAAAAATGACAAAACGGTCCATCGGGCAATACCATATAGGCTCGTCGTTCCATTTGAAGGCAAACCAAGGGAAGATGCCGTGTGAGTATGCGAGCAACAACCATTCAGGTGTCAGTTTGCCACCGATGCAAAAAGCTCCATTTTCATTAGGTGGGTAAATCATGGGGTTCGGGAACCTCACGTCGTTGTCATCCAATCTGAATACCATTTTCTTCCGTGTAGTTGATGTTAGCCGTACCGCCGTTCCGTAGTGAACCGAAGAGAATCTCCTTCATCAGCAAGGGTTTGAGGTCGCGGGCGATGACGCGGTCAATTTCTCTGGCGCCGTATTCTTTGGTGAAACCTTTCTTCAACAGATGATTGAAGGCAGTTTCATTCACATTCATCGAGATGCCACGAGACTTCAGTTTTGTCTCGAGGATGCCGAGTTTCTTCTTGAGTATGAGTTTAGCCATGTGTTCGTCCATGTCGTTGAACGAGACCACTCCGGTGAGACGGTTGAGGAACTCGGGTTTGAAGGTCTTCTTCACTTGTCTGATCATGGCCTCGCCTCTTGTCACATGTCCCGTGAATCCGACATTGGCCTGTGCGGCGAACTGAGCGCCAGCATTTGAGGTCATGATAAGCACCACGTTTCGGAAGTCGGCCTTTTGGCCACGGTTGTCGGTCAACCTTGCGTAGTCCATCACCTGTAAGAGTATGTTGTAGATGTCCTCGTGGGCTTTCTCTATCTCGTCGAGCAGTAAAACGCTGTTGGGGTTCTTGCGTATGGCGTCGGTAAGCAGTCCCCCGTCCTCGTAGCCCACGTAACCGGCAGGTGAGCCAATGAGTTTTGCCACCGTGTGTTTTTCCACATACTCGCTCATGTCGAAACGGATTAACTCGATGCCGAGTTGTTGGGACAGCACGCGCGAAACCTCCGTTTTCCCCACGCCCGTAGGTCCAACGAATAACAATGATGCCAGAGGCTTGTCGTCGTCGTTCAGTCCAGCCTTCGCCATCTGTATGGCTTCCACCACGAGTCGAACAGCCTCGTCTTGGCCATAGATTTGTGCGGTGATGTTGTCGTAAAGTTTTGACAGGCGGTCCGCATCGTTGTCGTGTTCAGCCAGGCTCTCCACGTTGACCATCTTTGCCAGCACGTTTGAAATCTCGCTCTTGGTGATGTTAGGTGATGGGTTGTTGTCCATGGAATGTGCGGCGCCAGCCTCGTCGAGTAGGTCGAGCGTCTTGTCGGGTTGGAACCTGTCGGTGATGTGTTTTGTGCTCTCTGTCACGGCATATCGGACGGCTTCGTCGTCATAGTCCACATGGTGGTAGTTTTCGTAAACCGACTTCAGTTCCATTGCAATCTTGAAGGTGTCCTCTTGGCCGGGTTCGTCGATGTCAATCTTTTGGAAATGTCGCAAGAGTCCGCTATTGCGCTCCATGTTTCGTTTGTAGTCGGTGTAGGTTGTGGTACCTATCACCTTGACGGTTCTGTCCTCAAGGTATGGTTTGATGATGTCGTAGGCACATGGTGAGCCATCGTTGTTGTGCGCCGAACCGAAAATAAGGTGTATGTCGTCGATGTAAAGAATGCCTTGTGCTTTCACCACTCGGTCGATGGTGGATTTCAGACGTGTTTCCATGTCGCCTCTGAACTGTGACCCAGCTATGAGACTGCCGATGTTGAGTTGATAGACCACAGTGTTTTTGATGGCTTCCGGCACCTTACCTTCTACAATCATTCTGACCAGTCCCCATACAAGTGCAGTTTTTCCCACACCCGATTCGCCGATGTGGAGAGGGTTGTTCTTTGCATATCGGCAGAGCACCTGAATCGTGCGTCGGATTTCAGCCTCACGTCCCACCAATGGAGGACGCGATGAGGCGTTCAGTGCCTTGTTCATATCGATGAGATAGGGGTCGGATGTATGGTCAGATTCCATTTCCTCCTCTTCGTCATCAAAGAAATGTGACGAGTCATCTCCAACATGGTCAATAAAAGTGGCAAGGAAATAGGGCATTTCGTCCTTACCACCAACCTCATCGAGCAATGCAGACGCTCCAAAATTGTGTTCCAGTGACATCAACGACTTGACGATGATGGGGAGCGTGATGTATTCTGCACTGGCTTGTTGACATGTATGAAGAGATTCGTTGAGGACCAATTCCATCTGTACGGACAATTCTTCTTCTCCCTCTTTATCCTCACGATTCACTTTCTCTTGTTGGTCGAGGTAGTTCTGTATAGTCTGCTTTAGAAAATCAGGAAAGCCATTGACTTCAATGATGGAGTCGCAGAAAGGTTGAAAATCGAGCAGGCTTAAGAGTAGGTGTTCAGGAGTGACATACTCATGGCTGTACGACTTGCTGATGTCGATTGTTTTTTGCAGTACTTGCTGTGTTTGGGCATCAAATAATATACTCATTTTATGATTGTTAATTGCTAATGTTGAGTGAAAGTTATAATTGGTATTCCATGTGATTGTAGGAATCACAGAAGAATCGAACAGGCAGTTATGCTGGTCGCATTGACAGACGCAGAGGAAAGCCCTCTGCTCGAGCCATGTCAATAGATTTCTTGATTTTGGTGGCGGCGATGTCGTAAGTGTAAGTGCCAGCCACCCCCTCCCCGTTGTTGTGTACCTTCAGCATGATGCTGTTTGCCTCCGCCTCCGACTTGTGGAACACAGTCTTGAGCAACATGACGACAAAGTCCATAGTAGTGAAGTCGTCATTGTGCAACACGACGTCGTAACGCTCGGGTTCACGTATGCCCGGTCTGACTTTCTTGTCTCGTTTGGTTTGTGATTTCTCTGATGGCATGCGTTTGATTTTTTCTGCAAAATTACAAATATTATATGATAATTGACCCACAAACGGCATAATAATTACACTCAAGATTTCTATAGATATTAAATCTTTGATATTTAATTTTAATAAGAGGCGTCCCATTCAGGGACGTGGGGTGGGGCTTTGGGGAGAATCCGCAGGTGGATTCAACTTCGCTTCATCCACCCGCGGTTATTAAGAGGCGTCCCTAGGGACGTGGGTTGTATTTATTTTTTTGTTATTGCTTTATCCCTAACGAAAAAACGGGGAATATTCACATATTCCACCGTTTTTCTTCAATACTGGGTATTGAACTAAATACTATGAAAAACTAACTCTGAAAAAATTACCTTATAATTTTCAATGCAAATTTACAATATATTCGATAAAATGACAATTATTTCCGAAAAAATCTAACAAATTCATTCATTTTTCCATGAAATTTTAATGGTTTTATATTTTTCTCGTATAATTATGCGATATTAGAATGCCGTTAAACGTGAATGAATAACCGTATTTCTGTCAAATATCTTTATCATCGACGTCACAGAGATTCTCAATAGCCACTCTTTTATCATATCACGCATTATAGAATTAGTGATTGTTGTCCTTCTGAAAATTATCTCATCAAGAGGTTGTAAGCAACCAAAAGAATTGTGAGAATGTATGTCGCGAGTCGCTCAGTTTTTTTAAGACTTTGTCATTTTTTCTTATAACCTAATAGCCAATCTGAAATCTTTTGATTAAATTTGCAATTTATAAACTATACGCCAATTAAAATATACTATACAAAATATGGAAGAACTTTTCAGGGCTTACCGCACTTTCTTTGGTAAAGGCGACGCACTCTATCAGATTTTCTCTCCCTACAGGATTTGTCCTTTAGGTGCTCACGTTGACCACCAGCACGGTCTGGTATCCGGTTTCACATTCAATTCAGGCATTGATTTCCTCTTTTCCGCCACAGAAAGTGGCAAGGTTGAGATGTGTTCGTTGACTTTTGAAGGTTTGATGACCTTCAATGTCCGCGTTCCTGTGGAAGAGCGCCAGAAGAACTGGGGTGACTACCTTCGTGGAGCGGTTTGGGCCATGCAGCAGGATTTCACCCTGAAGTGTGGTTTGAAAGGTGTGGTGAAAGGCAGTATGCCCGTTGGTGGTCTATCGTCGAGCGC
This sequence comes from uncultured Bacteroidales bacterium, assembly GCA_902773225.1. GTDB lineage: Bacteria > Bacteroidota > Bacteroidia > Bacteroidales > Bacteroidaceae > RUG11857. The sequence goes on along the minus strand of CACYEC010000339.1, from coordinate 13,809 downwards.
AGCCTTGCTGTGCGGTTTTGTGAAGGCCATAGCCAAAGTCAACAACCTTCAGCTCGACAAGATGGAGATTATCAATTATGCCTCCCGTGCCGAGCGCGAGTACGTAGGTCTCAACAATGGTATTCTCGACCAGGCTTGTGTGGTGCTTTGCGAAAACAGGAAACTGCTTTATCTCGACACCAAGACGCAGGAATACGAACTCGTTCCGTTTGGTGACGGTACCACTCCATTACCTTTCCGTTTTGGTATCTTTTTCAGTGGTGTGACCCGCAAACTGACAGGAACAGACTACAATCTTCGTGTGTCGGAGTGCAAAACAGCCGCTTGGATCGTAGAGGCCTACCAGAACAAACCCCTCAAGGAGTTGCAAGACACCAGGTTGAGAGACATCACAGAGGAAGACTTCGAGCAATACGCCGACCGTATGCCCGACCGCTTCGCCAAACGCGCCCGTCATTTCTATACAGAATGCGACCGTGTGACAGCAGGTGTGGCGGCATGGCGCCGAGGTGATATCAAAACCTTCGGCAGGCTTGTCTTCGAGAGTTGCGAGAGTTCGATGAACAACTACGAATGTGGTTCTCCCGAGTTGATAGCCCTCTACAAGATTATGAGGAATGTTGATGGCGTGATAGGTGGCCGTTTCAGTGGCGCTGGTTTCAAGGGAGCCTGCATCACCCTCGTTGAACCAGGCAAGGAGGAAAGCATCCGTCAGAAGGTCACAGAGGAATATCTCAAGCAGTTCCCGCAGTACAAGGACAGTTTCCAAATATTCTTCTGCGACCCATCCGATGGGGTGGATTTCTTGTAAGCCGTTGACCATTAGATAAATTGCTCACGCTCGACAAAATGAGAACAAGTTCTCTTTTGTACTCACTCAATCGCATTTCTGAACATAATATAAATAAACAATGAAAACCATAGTGATAGCTGCAGGCTATGCCACACGCCTTTACCCATTGACCGAAAACTTCCCCAAGCCACTCTTGAAGATTGGTCCAAGCAGTATTCTCGGACGTATGCTTGATGACATCGACACTATCGACGACATCGATGAGCATATCATCGTCAGCAACCATAAATTCTCTCACCATTTCAATCAATGGATCAGCGAGTGTAAACTCCGTAAGCCAGTATCAGTCATCGATGATGGGACATCCACCAACGAGACACGCCTTGGCGCTGTTCGCGACCTCTTGCTCGCCATCAATCAACAACAGGTGGATGATGACATACTAGTAGTTGCAGCCGACAACATCCTCAATTTCTCATTCCAAGGTTTTGTAGATGCCTTCAAACGTCATGGCACCAGCATGATCATGTGCCATAAAGAGCCAGAGTTATACAAGTTGCAACGAACAGGTGTTGTGGCGATAGACGACAACTGGCGAGTATTGGAGATGCAAGAGAAACCCGAGCGACCTGTCAGCCACTGGGCAGTTCCACCTTTTTATATTTACAAACGCGACGACCTTGCGTTGATACTTGACAGCCTGAACCACGGCTGTGGTTTCGACGCTCCAGGCAATCTTGCCCATTACCTGGTAGATAAGACCGTTATCCACGCCTATGAGATGCCAGGCGAGCGTTTCGACATCGGGTCGCTCGACACCTATCAGGAAGCCATCAAGCGATTCGGATAAATCGGGATATCGGCTTTTCACTTTTTTTCGTTATATCGTTATATCATTATAACGATAGACGATATTAACAACAAAACAACAACAAAAAAACAAACAATGATATGACTATCAATTTAGATAATAAAACTGTGTTTCTGACGGGTGTTGCAGGTTTTATAGGCTCTAATCTTGCCCTGCATCTGTTCAAGAATGTCGAGGGCGTGAAAATCGTCGGCATCGACAACATGAACGACTATTATGATGTCCGTCTGAAAGAAGAACGCCTCGCCCAAGTATCAGCATACGAAAATTTCACATTCATCAAAGGCGACATCGCTGACAGTGGAATCATCAACGACATCTTCAGCAAGTATCATCCCGAAGTAGTGGTTAATCTTGCCGCGCAGGCAGGTGTTCGTTACAGCATCATCAATCCCGATGCTTACATCCAGTCGAACCTTATTGGTTTCTACAATATCCTTGAGGCCTGCCGTCACAGTTACGATGACGGCTCCAAAGGAGTGGAACATCTTGTCTATGCAAGCAGTAGCAGTGTATATGGCTCAAACAAGAAGATTCCATATTCTACTGATGACAAAGTAGATAACCCCGTCTCGCTTTATGCCGCAACCAAGAAGAGCAATGAACTCATGGCTCATGCTTACAGCAAACTTTACAACATTCCTTCCACCGGATTGCGTTTCTTCACTGTTTATGGTCCCTGCGGTCGTCCAGACATGGCCTATTTTGGTTTTACCAACAAATTGGTGAAAGGCGAGACCATCAAGATTTTCAATTACGGAAACTGCAAGCGCGACTTCACCTACGTAGATGACATTGTTGAGGGAGTGACCCGTGTGATGCAGAACGCTCCCGACCGTTTGACTGGCGATGACGGGCTTCCTATGCCTCCGTATAAGGTCTATAACATCGGCAACAGCAACCCCGAGAACCTGCTTGACTTCGTATCCATCCTGCAAGAAGAACTCGTCCGTGCCGGGGTGTTGCCACCCGACTATGATTTTGAGAGCCACAAGGAACTCGTGCCCATGCAACCAGGCGACGTTCCAGTGACCTTTGCTGACACTTCAGCGTTGGAACGCGATTTCGGTTTCAAGCCATCCACTCCCTTGCGCGTTGGTCTCCGCCGTTTCGCAGAATGGTATGTGGGATATTACAAATCCTGACCAACCGCAATGTATCATCAACCTTTGATTTCACCCGATAAATCTTGACAATATGTATCTATATGGTGGAAGTGGCCATGCCCGCGTCGTTCGCGACATCATTGAGGCCTGTGGCTATACCTTGGAGGGTGTGATAGACATCAATCCAGACCTTCACGATTTCATGGGATTCCCTGTCCTGCACGACCTTGACGACAGAGTGAAACAGATGATTATCAGTATAGGTTCCAACAAGATACGCCATCGCATTGGAGAGCAATTTACAGGTCAGATAGAATTTCCCTCAGCCGTTCACCCGTCTGCCATAGTGTCGCCCTACATGGCTGGAATAGGCGAGGGTACAGTGGTCATGCAGGGAGCCATTCTCCAAAGCGGTGTGAACATCGGTCGTCACTGCATCATCAATACAGGTGCAAGTCTTGACCATGAGTGCATGATAGGCGACTATGCCCATATCTCTCCTCATGCCACCTTGTGTGGCAATGTCCATGTAGGCGAGGGCACATGGGTGGGTGCAGGGAGTGTGGCCATTCCAGGCATTCGTATTGGCAAATGGAGCGTGATAGGTGCTGGTTCGGTTGTTGTCCGCGACATTCCAGATGGAGTGGTTGCTTTTGGCAACCCCTGTCGTGTCATCAGGAAGATTCAATAGAGGCACACAAGCGGAATTGTCGCAGATAGGTGTATTGTGTTACTCCCCATAAAAAAGCGGAGTGTAACTGTCAGGCAACGGTTACACTCCGTTTTTTTATGATGTCATTGATTATTCAATAACGACCTTGCGGCCATCGTTGATGTAGATACCCTTCTGTGTGGGCTTGGCATTGAGTTTGCGTCCATCAATGGTGTACCAAGAGTCTGATTGACCATCGACCCTTGGCCTTTGAACATTTTCAATGGATGTGGTTTCGTCGCCGAAGTTGAGAACGAAGGCATTGACCAAAGATGTCAGGTCGCCAGCTGTGGTGTCATCCGCCAATTGGAAACGACAGCGGAAAGCGCCGATGGTTAATCCATTCTGGGGATAGTAAACGGTGTTGTCATCACTAAGGTACAAAACCGTTTTGTCTGCCTCTTGATAGTTGATGGGTAAGAAACTGCCTTCAAAGTTGGCATAATCAGTTCCCACCGTCGAGGATGTATTCTTGATGGTCACATTCTTGAACACAGGGTTGACAAGGTTTTCATCTCTGTTCCATTTGATGATATATGGCTTGCCGGCTTTAATCATGTCGAGACTTCCCTCAGTGAAATTCATCGTAAGTGTGCCATGAGAGAAATATGTACTTTCCAGTGTCTTCACCGTGGCACCGACAAGTATGGATTCGCTGACAGTGACATCAAAAGGAACGCAAAGCGTATTCCACGCCCCGTCTTTGTAAAGTGTACGTCCGTTGAGGGTCACATTGGCCTTCTGACCTTCATGTAGTACGATGTCATCAGTATTGTCCGCGTTATTTTCCAGCACCACCTCGAAATCGGCAGATGTCAGTGTTGCACCAGTCAGGTTTTCGTCGAAATGTATGTTGAACACAAATACCGCTTTAGCAGTCTTTCTTCCATCGTTATAGACGAGAGCCTGTGCGATGGTGCAGGTCTGTCCATTGCTGATGAGGTCTGGCATCTGTCCAATGGTGAAGGTCAATGTTGAAGGATTGAACTCGGAAAAGACGTACGAGTTGCTTCCCCAATTTGTCACTCCACCATTGTTGGTGAACCAATGTCCATACCCATTAGCGGTCGAAGCGCTTTCAATGAGTGAACCGTCAGCATTGGCGGCATAGAACATGATGTCACCATCTCCTGGCCCCGAAGTGCTATAATCCTCCATCTTGGAAGCAATTGCAGACACATTCATTTGGAAGGCAGTGCCGAGTGTGGAGGCTGCTGAGCCGTCGATGGTCACAGTGGTTCCAGTGTATTCGCCTGGTGCCGGGAAATAGACATCGTAAGTCATAGTGGCATTCTCTATTTCTCGTTCTTCTTCAGGCTCATCGAGTTCAATAGAAGTCAAGGACGAACTGGTCTGGTTCTCGTCGAAATGTATGTTGAACACCAACACCGCCTTAGCCGTCTTACTACCGTCGTTATAGACAAGCGCCTGAGCGATGGTGCGTGTCTGCCCATTGCTGTTGAGGTTTGGCATCTGTCCAATAGTGAAGGTCAATGTTGAAGGATTGAACTCGGAAAAAACGAACGAGTTGCTTCCCCAGTCCGTAACACCGCCATTGTTGGTGAACCAATGTCCATACCCATTGGCGGTCGATGCGCTTTCGATGAGTGAGCCATCTGCATAGGCGGCATAGAACATGATTTTGTCGTTGCCAGGACCAGAGTTGTTATAATCCACCATCTTGGAAGCGATGTCAGATACGTTCATTTGGAAGGCAGTTCCGAGAGCGGCAGCCGTAGTGCCACTAATGCTCACAGAAGTACCTGTGTAATTATCGCTTGATGCTGGGAAATACACATCGTAAGTCAATGTGACATTTTGAATGTCTCGTCCGTCGAGCGTGGGTTCTACATACAAGGTAGCCTTGGATTGGTCAATGTCGGTATTGTTGAACGAAAGGGTGTAAGGCCACTGGTCGTCGTTGCTTGGCGATTCATCCCATTGATGCTGGAAATAAGTTGAAGGAGCCGGTACAACCATGAACCATAGTTTGCTGACGTTATTGGGTACAGTGAAAGACACATCGACCGAAGTCTCACCTGTGCCTTGGCAATAGATATTGTCGTTACTACTGTAAACCCGATTACCATCATTGAGCAAGGCTACATACCCCAGCCGGAAACCACGTGAGGAAGCATTGTTCACTGAATTGTATGTGGTTCTGCCAGATGATGCGAAGACGCTCTCTCCATTCAGGTATTGAGCAGGGTCGCCATCAGCAAGGTCTGCTCCAGGATTAAGCGCCTTGAAAGTAGTGGTCAATACTGTCCCTGCAGCGGGAACAGTCAGAGGAACGGCATTGAAACCAGTACTCTGTGGGCAACTGGAATATGCCACCTGGTATTCGCCATTGTCGTTCAAAGCAGCGGCATAACGGAAGTCGCCGATAAAGTTGTCGCGGTAGGGTTCGCAGGCATCCCAGTCCCAAGTGACGCAGTGTTCAGCATAGTTGTAATAATGGCGGAACAAATCATTCACGCTCCAGTTTTGCAGACGCATGAGCACCTGGTTGAAGTCGAGAACCTGATTAACATTATAGTTCCAAACGTTAGCAATCGTTCTCAGTCCGAAATTCTGGGTCAGATAGTAGAAGAACCAATAACTCTGATAGCGGTGCCATTCGTGTGTGAAAGCCAGGTTATGTGAGTTTCGGAACACATTGATGCTCTCCGTGAACATTGCTTCCGGATAAGTTTGCAGCGACTGCCATTGTGCTGTCTGCTCCCAAGTGACGGAGCCATTCCCCACCGCTCCGTGGAATCCAGTCTGCACATTTGGAAGCGTGCCTTGTTTCGACGCCTCAGCATAACACATATAATGGAAAGAATGTCCTATCTCGTGCGCAACAGCTGTTCCCACAGGTTTGCATGTTGACGGACTGAGCCAGATAGCCGATACCTGAAAGTCGTATCCACCACCATAGCATATCCATTCAGTACTATGGTTGAGCAGTACCATTACCTTGTATTTGTTAAGATTGGAGTTATAGGGGTCAACAAAACCCAATTGGTTGATTTCGAGGTCGAAGAAAGCCTCACATTTTTGCAACAAGTCCCAGATATCAACTTGGTATGCGTTCTCTGCGTTTGAGGGAGTAGTGTTGCCATACCCATTGTCCCAGTAAATGATGATGTTGTCTGATTCCACGCTTCTGCTTTCCGACCAAGTGTATTCGTTGTTAGGGTCGTTTTGAGCATAGAGTTTCGTGCTGGTACTGTTGCGCCATTCTTGCGGAATGTAGTGCTGCTTGGCGGCACTAACAAAAAGACTGCTCATACAGAGCAGTAGAGTTAGTGATAAAAATCTCATTTGTCGTTATGTTTAGTAAGTAGGTTTCCTGTGAAAAATGAGCTGTATTCAAAAATTGGTGCAAAATTACATCTTTATCAGCAAATATGCATTATTTTTCAATTCGTTTTACTAATTTCGCTATAAATTTGTGGTTTATCACAGCGAAGAATAGACAAACATGAATGATATTCCCGACATTATTCAAGGAGTGGAGCAAAAACTCTTTGTCAAGGCAATAAACAAGAGACTGCCCATTTATGGCAACTTGGAACTGACCCCCTTGTGCAACATGAACTGCGATATGTGTTTCGTTCGCCTCTCGCCTCATGAGATGTCATCGAAAGGCCATCTACGCACCGTCGCTGAATACATCCGTCTTGTGGATGAGATGCGTGAGGCAGGAGTGTTGTTCATTCAACTCACAGGTGGTGAGCCTCTCACATACCCGGGTTTCAGGGATATTTATCTCCACCTTATCGAATCAGGTATTGTAGTGACCGTCAATACCAACGGCACTCTGCTTGATGACGATTGGGCAGACTTTTTCGCTTCACATCCTCCGCGCCGTATCAACATCACGCTCTATGGGTCAGACAATGAAGCCTATCAGACTTTATGTCACCATCCTCATGGTTTTGACCTGACATTGGCAGCCATCAAGCGTTTGAAACGCCGAGGAGTGATGGTAAAACTCAACCATAGTGTCACACAGAAAAACCGAGACCAATTAGACGAGATTATACGAGTCGCTTCATCGCTTGACGTGCCCGTAAAGGTTGACACTTATATGTATCCGTGTATTCGCGAACGTTCGAGACCTTACAACCGTGACGTTCGGTTGACAGCAGAGGAGATGGTGAAGATAGATGAAGGACTGAACAAACGTGTGTTCATTCCTGAAAGTTATAAAGAGTTATGCCGTAATCGTTTGGCTAAACTTGATGAGTGGACGAGGAAAGAGGTGGATGGTAAAACGGCACATCCCATGCATTTCAACTGCAATGCCGGTCGTTGTGTTTTCATCGTGAATTGGCAAGGTATGCTCCGCCCCTGCATCATGTTGGACACCCCTTCGGTGGATGTGTTCGCGACGGGTTTTGTGGAAGGTTGGAACATTATCAGTGAGTCGGCCAAGAAGGTCACCTTCTCCCCTGCATGCTCAGTCTGCAAGCTGCTGCCCATCTGCAAGGTATGTGCCGCCTCCGCCATATTGGAAACAGGCAACAACCATGATGCACCTCAGTATTTATGCCAGTCAGCGCAAGCCCTTCACAACATTCTTCAGCAAAGTGCAAATGGGGAAGGGTAGGGTATGCTTATCCTGTTGATATGAAGAGTTTTATGGTATTATCGATAAAAACGCAAGCGATTTTTTGGAGTTACTATATATAATTATCATGTTTTTTATCTAATTTTGCACTTGAAATGAAACAAAGTCGCTAAACAAGCACTAATCAGAATGGGTCGTATTATCAAGAATATATATAAATACGTTATAAGTTGTATCTATTACTTCTTTTTCGTCAAGCGCCATGCTTATCATATATTGACACCAGATGAGACATCTCAATTGATTCACGATAAGGGAAAGTCTGTTTCCAGGTTTGGTGATGGGGAATTTAGGGTTATTCTTGGGAGTGGAAATGGATTTCAAAGACCAAATGAGAGACTTGGAAAAAGATTAGAAGAAGTTCTAAATTCAGATAACGAGAAGTTATTAGTCAGTATACCATACGCATTGAAAAGTACTTCTCTACTTGTTTTCAAAGCAAGATTTTTTTGGAAAACATTTCTTTTTGATTATGGGTCTTTGATCAGCAAGTATCTTTCTCCTACAAGAATTTATGGTGACACGAATTTTACAAGATTCTATCTTGACCATAAGAATAAAAAGAACAGACAAAAATCTTTTGATCTTATAAAAGCACTTTGGGAGAATAGAAATGTTCTTTTAGTAGAAGGGAAATATACTCGTATGGGGGTTGGGAATGACATTTTCGACAATGTAAAAAGTTTGAGGAGAATTATCTGCCCATCAAAAAACGCCTTCGACAAGTATGATGAAATATTGGAATCAACTTTGTCTCATGTTCATCCTGGAGACCTTGTACTGTGCGCTTTGGGAATGACGGCAACGGTTCTTGCGTATGATTTGTCATCCCATGGAATCCAAGTCCTTGATATTGGACACTTAGATATAGAATACGAATGGATGACTATGGGTGCAGTCAACAAGGTCGCAATTCCGAATAAAGCAGTAAATGAAACGGGATATACTCCAGAAGGAGAACTAGATGAATCAGAATACAATGGCGTGATTATAGACAAGATATTGTGAGAAAAAGTACTCCTATGTAGAAATGCCATTCTGAATGAAAGAAGCGAAACAAATATAACGGCCGAAATATGGACATCGCAACCCGCAGAAAGATTATTTCCAGTATTCTGTTGTCGGTCTTCCTGTCGATACAGGCACTGACCATACTTCACATCCATTCCGATGTGGAGACGGTCAATGTATGCCACGATTGTGTGGCTCATGTCCATCACAACGGGCATCTGTCCAGTGCTTCATTTTCCATCGACAACTGTTTGATTTGCCAGTTCCTGTCGTTGCCTTTCGCCGCAACTGCAGGGTTGAAGATCATCGTATTCGTTCATACTGAGACCAGTACTTTCATCCGTTTTATCGCTCCACTTTACGACACTGCGTCTCAGTTTGTCTTTTTGAGGGCACCTCCCGTAATTGGTTGATTTCCAACTATGTTTTTATGCACTTATTCTCCTTTTCCTTCGTGTTTTGCAAGAAATACGAGGAAAGTCTGTATGGATAGGCGCAATGTATCTTTTTATTCATTCGTTACAATTATGAAACCAACCATTATATTATTTTCATTATTATATATTTGCGTTACTACACACGCACAAAATCAGGATGTAGATACCTGTCTTCACTTGCAAGAAGTAACTGTGACGGGACTCACAGGCAAAATAAGAGTCAAGGAATTGCCGTCACCAGTGACCGTGATGTCGCCAGTGCAATTAGAAGCTCATTTCTCCACCAATATCATTGATGCCATAGCGCACGACCCAGGCATTTCGCAAATCACTACAGGAGCGGGTATCTCCAAACCCGTGATACGCGGACTGGGCTACAATCGTCTGCTTTTAGTCAGCGACGGAATACGACAAGAAGGACAGCAGTGGGGAGATGAACACGGCATAGAGATAGACGACCATGCTGTCAACAGCGTTGAAGTCCTTAAAGGACCAGCTTCGCTAATGTACGGTTCAGACGCCATGGCAGGTGTGGTCATTTTCCGCGACGAACCGTTGCTCACATCAGGCGAACTTCATGGAGAGATGACGACGGGTTATCAGACGAACAACGACCTGAAGGACTTGTCGTTGAGGATGGCAGGAAACCAGAGGGGATTTGTGTGGAACATGCGAGCCAGTGGTAAGTGGGCTGGAGAATACTCCAACAGCCACAATCACGATGTCCATAACTCCCAGTTCCGTGAACAAGCCATCAGTGGTATGGCCGGACTGAAAAAAGGATGGGGCCAATCGCTCTTGCGTGTCTCCACCTACTACAACCGTCCAGGCATCGTTGAAGATGAGGATGAGGAGCCGTTCCAGCGTATCAAGCACTTCAAGGTTGCATCCGACAACTCCATCAATATCGGAGACGGTAGTCTGAAAGCCATTATCGGTTACCAGCGCAACAGCCGAAAGGAATATGAGGAGGCAGAAGAATGTGGGCTGGTCATGTTGCTTCACACAGTCAGTTACGATGTCAAGTATGTTTCTCCAGAGAAGAAAGGATGGAAGTACAATGTCGGATTCGGCGGTATGTGGCAGCAGAACGTCAACCGAGGGGAGGAGTTTCTCATACCAGATTACAATCTCTTCGACGCCGGAGTCTTCACTACCGTAAGCAAGGATTTCAACCGTTTTCACCTCAGTGGAGGACTCCGTTTTGACAACCGCCATCTTTCCAGCAAGGCACGAGATGATGTTTTCTCTGCTTTCAGCCGTAATCTCAATGGTTTGACAGGAAGTGTTGGCGCGACATACAACCTGAGCGACCATCTCGACTTACGACTGAATATAGCGAGGGGATTCCGCTCGCCCAATCTCAGTGAATTGGGCAGCAATGGTGAGCATGAAGGCACTTTCCGTTATGAGAAAGGCAACAGCAACCTCAGTCCAGAGTTCAGTTGGCAGATGGATGCAGGTTTGGATTATTCTACAGAGTTATTTTCAGCCAATGTTGCCCTTTTCGCCAACCGCATTAACAATTACATCTACGCGCAGAAGAATGGTGAGGTAATAGAAGATGTTCCTGTCTATTGCTACACCCAGGGTGATGCCCGTATTTTGGGAGGTGAGGCCACGATTATCCTTCATCCCATCAAGCATTTGCATTGGGAGAACGATTTCTCGTACGTCAACAGTGTGCAGATGCACCAACCCGATGAAAGCAAGTACTTGCCACTCACTCCTGCTCCACGATGGACATCCACTTTGCATTATGACATCAAGGGCAGAAGCCGAAAGGTGCGCAATATGTTCGCAGAGATTGAGGTGGATGTCAACTTCCGTCAGAATCACTATTATAAAGTGGAGCAGACAGAAACGGCAACCCCCAGTTACACCTTGGTCAACCTGTCTGCAGGAACCGATGTGATGTCGCGTGGAAACAAACTGTTCTCTCTCTACCTGTCGTGCCATAATCTCTTCAACCGCGCCTACGTCAGTCACCTCAACCGCCTGAAGGATATGGATATCTACAATATGGGGCGGAATGTGTGTGTGAAACTGGTTATTCCCGTAGGATGGGGAGGGGAATAGGGGATTTCCGGAATTATAGAAATCATATATAACCATAGAATCCCCAGTGTTTCCTAACCACATAAAAAAGAGCCGCGATTGCGGCTCTTTTTTATAAATATGGCATCAATTATTTGATGAGTTCAACACTGCGTTTGACGAAGTCGTTAAGTGCCTCGCCCTTGAGCAGTCCGTTTTGGAGCAGGGCCAAGTCGATGAGTTGTTTGACGACCTTGTTGTCTGCTGTAGCCTTGAGTATGGTGTCCTTTCGCTGTTGGCGCTGTGACTCGATATCGGCTTCCACCTTGCTGAGTTCATCACGACTCTCCTGGGTGATTTCGTCGTATTTCTTGTCCTTGTTCATCTGGTTGATGGCGTCCTTGCGAGCCGTGAGACCTCGGATTTCAGCATCGAATGGGTTGAGGCTGTCTCCGATGGCACTCTCGCTGTCGGCAAGCACAGCTTTCACCAGTCGGTGGTCGGTGTTGAGGACAAGGTTGAACATATCAGGCATCTCGCCATAGAAAGCCATGCCAGGCTGAATCTTAGCCATATCCTTCATACGTCGCATGTACTCGCTTTGTGTGATGATGACAGGGGCCTGATTCTCTCCCAAAGCCTGTGCCTCGACATTATAGTTCACTTTGTCGCTCTTAGGCAACTGTCCTGTGAACACGGTGTTGAGCAGTTCTTTCTTCTCGTTGTCGATTTCCTCTTTTTTCTCCTCCTCCTTCACAATCAAGCGGTCGATGACATCGGCATCCACACGGGTGAAACGGCTCTTGTCGATTTTGCGCTCGAGCAGTCCGATGACAGCAACATCGAGTTGTCCGTCGAGCAGCAGCACATTGTATCCCTTGTTGTTGGCCGCCTCGATATAACTGTATTGCTCGTCCTTGTCGTTAGCATAGAGATAGATGAGGTTGCCATCCTTGTCGGTCTGTGCATCCTTGATGAGTGTCTGGTATTCCTCGAATGTATAATATTTGCCATCAGTGTCCTTGAACAACGCGAACTGCTTGGCACGGTCGTAGAAATCATCCTCGGTGAGCATACCGTAGTGGATGAAAATCTTGAGGTCGTCCCACTTGTTCTCGAAGTCCTTGCGATCCTGAGTGAAAATGCTCTTCAGACGGTCGCTCACTTTCTTGCTGATGTAGCCTGAAATCTTCTTCACATTGGCATCACTCTGCAGGTAAGAACGGCTGACATTCAATGGAATATCAGGAGAGTCGATTACGCCGTGGAGCAGGGTGAGGAAGTCTGGTACAATACCTTCCACAGAGTCGGTGACGAACACCTGGTTGCAATAGAGTTGAATCTTGTTCTTCTGGAGGTCGAGGTTCGATTTCACTTTGGGGAAGTAGAGCACACCGGTGAGGTGGAATGGATAATCCACGTTGAGGTGAATCCAGAAGAGCGGTTCGTCGCTCATGGGGTAAAGGTCGGAGTAGAACTTCTTGTAGTCCTCGTCCTTGAGGTCAGTCGGTTTACGTGTCCACAAAGGGTTGACCTCATTGATGATGTTGTCTTCGTCAGTATCCACCTGTTTACCGTCTTTCCATTCTTTCTTCTTTCCGAAGGCTATTGCAACAGGCAGGAAATGGCAGTACTTTCGCAACAGTTCAGTGACCTTGTTATCTTCCAAGAACTCCTTGCAGTCATCATCAATGTACATGACGATGTCGGTGCCACGTTCAGCCTTGTCACATTCCTCAATAGAGAACTCAGGACTTCCGTCGCATGACCATTTCACGGCCTTGGCATCTTCCTGCCAACTCTTGGTGATGATTTCCACCTTCTTGCTGACCATAAAGGAAGAGTAGAAACCCAGTCCGAAGTGGCCGATGATGGCATTTGCGTTGTCCTTGTACTTGTCGAGAAAATCGTTGGCCCCCGAGAAGGCGATTTGGTTGATGTACTTGTCGATTTCCTCCTCAGTCATACCGATACCTCGGTCGCTTACGGTCAGTGTACCCGCTTCCTTGTTGATGCTGACATGTACGGTCAGGTCTCCAGCCTCTCCCTTCAAATCACCGTTCGAGGCAAGTGTTTTCAGTTTCTGGGTGGCATCTACAGCATTTGAGACGATCTCACGGATGAAAATCTCGTGGTCAGAATAAAGAAATTTCTTGATGACGGGGAATATGTTTTCCGTCGTCACACCGATATTACCTTTTTGCATAATAATGTTTGTTAT
>CACYEC010000338.1 GCA_902773225.1 uncultured Bacteroidales bacterium | reverse complement strand
TTATAATGGTATATCAATGACGAGGAATTGACATCTGGCTTGTTGTAGAAACAGGCATCAAAACGCGGATCCCTGGTTTTTGCCAGATTCTCCAGACTGAAGTCGTTGGCACCCTCGACCTCTGAGATGGTGTAGGGTTTACCATCACTACAGTTGAAAGCTTTGATAAAGGCCAGGTTCACACCCGTCTCACTTTCCGATCCTCCATTGTAAGATCCTATAGCGTGTGTGATGTTGAGTGCCGCATCATAATGGCGATAGAACAGAACCTCTTTGTTACTACTTAGATCGAACGATGCAAACAGACTCTTATAGTCGCTGTCAAAGCTCCATTTGCCACTATTAATCACCATGTCGCCCGCTTTTACCGCCAGCTCCAGATATTTCTTGGCTCGGTTGGCATCTCCGCCGCCACGTTCCGTTCCATGGTATTTCTGCCATGTGCCCTCGTTGAGCATGAAACGACTGATGTATCCTGCAGCTATATACTTGTTGAGGAACAGGGCTCCGTCATCGTCTCGCATATTGTCTAGTGCATAGTTGAAGAGCACGTATACACTATCCATGACAGCACCGCGTGCATCACGATCCTTATACATTGTGTCAGGATCATCGTCCTCGACAACATTGGCAAAGTATGGCACATCACCATAGACACTGACAAGGTCTGCATATTGGAATCCTTTCAGGAATTTAGCTACGCCCATCCAGTGACGGAAAGTCTCATCGTCGACATTGTTTCTGGCAACAGTGTTCAGACGGTCGATAAAAATGTTCAGCGAGCGGATTACTCCAAAACCCCATGTCGGTCCGTAATATTCTGTTGAACAACCGCGTGACTCGCTCTTCGATCCCAACGAGGTTGGTACTTTGTTAGTAAAGTATGATTGCGTCCCTTCGCTGACGAAGTCGTCGCAGAACCCTGTAGAATAGGAGTATGCCCAGTCACGATCCCATTCAAGGCCATATCCTGGGAAGAATATCTCATAGAAGTGGTTGGCGTAAGAACGCAAGTCACTCTCTGAACGCCAATAGTTGGTGTCCTCCATTGTAGTCAGCGATTCTCTGTCAAGCAGATCGCTACATCCGCATAATAGAGCTGCGGTAAGGAACAGAAAGGAATATATAATCTTTTTCATTGTTTTATGCTTTTAGAAGTTCAACTGTACACCGATAGAAACTGTTTTGAAAGTAGGAGTACCCACTCCCGTGCGTCCTTGAGGACTGCCGAAATATGTGTTGCCTGTTTCAACCTCTGGGTCGATGGGAAGGCCGCGGAGTTTGTCCCATGTCAGCAGATTCTCTGCAGTAAAGTAGAATCGTGCCTTGTCGATTCCGATTTTTCCTGAAAGGGTATGCGGTATCGTATAGCCGAATGTCAGGTTCTTCAGTCGCAGATAGGCCATATTCAGGATATAGCGGTCGTTGATCATGAAATTATAGTTGTCGTTGCTGGAACTCATGCCTGCAGCTGCTGGATAAAATGCATTAGTATTGGTTTCTGTCCAGTAATCATCGGCAATAGCTGCTGCCATGCAACCATCGGAGTACTTATAACCGGCAATACAAAGCGGTCCTTGTCCCCAGATCTTACGTTTACCGATACCTTGGAACATCAGGCTCAGGTCGAATCCTTTCCAGTCTGCACCGATACGGAAACTGTATTCGAATCTTGGAGTGGAGTTTCCTATTTTTACAAGGTCACCATGATCATTCACCGTTTGTGTACCTTTTGAGAGACATCCATCACCATCGGCATCCTTATATTTTACATCACCAGGACCAAAATGGAAACTGCTCCCCTCGAAATACGACTGATATACAGGTTTTGAACCATCGGCATTGGGCTTGAGTATGTATGACATCTTGCCTACACAGTTTGCATCATCTGTGTCAGCTTCTGTCAGTGCCCGGTAAATCAGGTTACCATTGCCATCTGTTTCAAAGTCATCCCACTGATACAAACGGTCTACTTGGAATCCCCATATTTCTCCGTATTCCTTACCGACATACCAGTCACTCAGATTCTTGGTGTCACCGAATTTCTTAACGACAGACTTGTTGTCGGCAATGCTAAATTGACCGTAGATGCCTAATCCATTGGCAAAACGGTGGTTGTAGTC
>CACYEC010000337.1 GCA_902773225.1 uncultured Bacteroidales bacterium | reverse complement strand
GACGATAAATAGATTCCATTGAATCATCCCTCTTTCCTATGTCCGAAAGAGGGATTTCTGTTTCTGTGAGTATTTTCTTGAATTGGTATAGTAAAGAGGAGTTGTTAATTTTGCGCTGGAAAGTTCAGAAAAGTGTAGAACTACTTAACAAAACCGAAGAATTTAGTGTTACTATAAAATTCTTAATATCAGCATAATAATAATTCTATAATTCGCTAATTCGTAAAAAAAATCCCTTATAAACAAGGTGGAAATTAGTCGAAGATTTCACGAAGTTCACTGTTGCTCAGTTTGCCAATCCAACTCTCACCGCTGCTTACGGTCATGTCGGCGAGGTGACGCTTTTCCTGAATCATCTGGTCGATTCGTTCCTCAAAAGTGTTTTGGGTGATGAAGCGGTGAACCATCACGTTCTGGTGCTGCCCTATACGGTAGGCTCGGTCTGTGGCCTGGGCTTCTACTGCGGGATTCCACCAGAGATCGTAGTGAATCACATGATTGGCGGCAGTGAGGTTGAGGCCTGTTCCTGCGGCCTTCAGTGAGAGCAAGAACACTTGGTCGCCACGACTGTTCTGCTGAAAACGATCGACCAGTGCCTGTCGTTCTTTTATACTACATCCACCGTGCAAGAAGAGCGGGCGCTCGCCTAATCGCTGTTCAATCATCTGCTGAAGCATGTCGCCCATCTCACGGAACTGGGTGAAGACGAGAACCTTCTGCCCACTTTCCACAATAGACTCCAGCAACGAGAGCAACATCTCTGTCTTGCCCGACAACTCAGGCTGGAAGTCACCGTTCTTCAGGAACAGGGCGGGATGGTTGCAAATCTGCTTGAGAGCAAGAATCATCTGGAGTACCAACCCTTGACGCTCGAACAGCGACTTGTGGTCGGTAGCCTCGATTTCTTCAATGGTTTGCATGGCTTCTTCCACCGTTTCGTGATAAAGCGCTGCCTGTCGGTCTGTCAACAGTGCCAGTTCGTTTTGCTCTATCTTGTCGGGCAAGTCACTTATGATGGTTTTGTCTGATTTCAGACGTCTTAACAGGAAAGGAGCAGTAACCCTTCTGAAACGTTCTGCCACTCTGCTGTCGCCTTCTCGCTGGATGGGGTTGGCATATTCATCTTTGAAACACTTTGCCGAACCAAGATAACCATGGTTGACAAAGTCCATGATAGACCAGAACTCCGAGAGTCGGTTCTCTACAGGTGTACCACTCATTGCGATGTGGTGCTTCGCGGGAATAGAGCGAACAGCCTTGCTCTGTGCTGTATCGGAGTTCTTGATGTTCTGCGCTTCATCGATGATGACGGCCAACCACGATAGTTTCTTCAGTTTGGTGGCATCTGAACGAACCACTCCGTAAGTGGTCAACAAGAGGTCAGTCTCCTTGAACGCTTTCAGATTGCGCTGTGAACCGTGGTACGTGAAAACAGTGAGCGAAGGGGCAAAGCGTTGGAGTTCTGACTGCCAGTTGGTGATGAGACCCGTAGGAACGACAATCAATGCCGGTTGTTTCGGATTGAGTGCTCCGTCGTCTTTTATCTTCTGCAGCAGAGTGATGACCTGCAATGTCTTTCCAAGACCCATGTCGTCGGCAATGATGCTGCCGAATCCAATTAGGTAGTTGCGGTATAACCATGAGAATCCACGTTCTTGGTAGGGGCGGAGTGTGGCTTGGATGCTTGATGGGGTAGGAATGTCGGACTGTTCCGTCAGTTGTCGTATCAACTCACGCACCTCGTCCGACAATACGACCGGTGCTTGGTTGTAGGTGGCCGTGAGTGCTGCCTGGAGCATCTGTGCGGCAGTCATGCGGTGGCTGTCATCGAAGGCTTTCTGCAAACGCTCAATGTCTTGCTCGTTGACATAGATGTATTGCTGGCGGAACTTAATAAGACCACGTGCCTTGCTGATGAGCTCGGAGAATTTCTGTCGGCTCACAACATCATTCCCTAAGGCCACTTGCCAGTCGAACTGGAGCATCTCGTCGAGTCTGAGATAGGTTTTGCCATCAGTCTGTTTCTTCGAGATTTTCATACTCACTTTCGGACGGATAATGTTTTGCAACGACCGAGGTAGCAACACCTTCACGCCAAGCAGGCGGATGGCGGGAATGGCGTCGAAGAGGAACGTCGTGAACTCAGCAATGGTAAAAACTATAGGTGTATCACCTCCACGGTTGATATACATCTCCAGCCCCCGGACAAGCGAAGACAATAGCGATAGTTCTTTCAGAATCGTAAACCGCTGTGCAGCCATGGAGGAATCGCGAAGGATGTCCTTCAGCAACACTGCCTCGCCTTCGCGGTCGATGGCCACGTCGAGAGCGAACTCCTCGTACCCGTATTCGGAAATCAGCAACGACGGATGATACTGCCGCTGGGACAGGAAGAAGCGGTCGAGCCATGAACGGATTCCTCCGGGTATAGAGGTCTCGCCTACGGCATCGAAACGTTTGGCTTGGTTTTTGAAAAATAGTTCTCTGAAAGTGTCGTCACCAGCTGATGTCGACAAATGTGGGATGAGTTGTCCTAACAGATAAGATACAATGTGCTCGGTCTGGTTCTTCAGTGCGATAGGTGTCTTGCGATTGGGCAGTCGTGCCTCCATGAGTGTCTGTGGCATAATGCTTTCCAGAGAACGTATCATTTGGGTCACCTCGCCGTCAATCATGGCTGGGAGCCAGCGCACTGCATAGGAAGAACTCTCAGGGAGTTTCACGATTTGTGGTACTACGGCTCCATTGGCAATCAAATGAAGTGCGCAGAACAGCGCTTGATGCATCGCCGCCACCGATGGGCTGTAGTCTGCCAGATAGTCTGCAGGCAGATGAAAGAGTGCATTGATGAATTTGTCTCCGTAGGGACGGAGGATTCGGTTGTCATTTCGTTGCCCGTAGAAAACATACGCCATTTTGACATGCATATCGCAGTCTATTTTAAAACTTACTTCATCGCTGCGTATGATGTTTCCTGATTGATAATAGTCTGTTCGTTGACTTCGGCCGATTGGAGGGTAATACCCGCCCATCAAAAGATCAGCCTTGCCCAGAAGGATGCAACGGGCGTTCTTTGCCATACGCATCATCTCGGCTTTATATGTTTGTTGGAAATCACTGTTTGGACAAAAGGCAGGACTGGAAATCAGCAGGTTTGACAAAGGCTCGGCTATGTCGTGCAGTCTGGAGAAATCCACTCGGTGGAAATCGATGACAAAACTTACCATTTCTTTGGGCATCTTCCTGTCCAACAACGAGGAAAAATCCTGGACATCCATCACCTGTTCTTTCTCAATCAACACGTTGCGTTTCTTCAACTCGTCGAGTAAGTCAACACCATGCATGGAGAACACCAAGAAAGGGTCGTTGTCAATCTCTCTGCTCATCATGTAGATGACAGCGGCTAAGTGTTTACACGGAACAGCCCAGTCTGGGCAGGAGCATTTCATGTCAAGGTCCTTCCATCGCTGAGGAAAAAGGTTCAGTCCCATGCGTTTTGCCACATGAAACACTTCGGGGTCGAGCTCGCGGTTCAGCAGTTTTGAGATAATCACTGGCTGTTCCAGTAGTTTTTCTATCAGGTGCTCTGTCTGTTCTTTCTTGAAAAGAGGAACAATTATCGTCACCTTGTAGGGGGTAGGTCTGCTGCCGCTTACCTTTGCTGTGATGATGTTCCCTTTCACTTCGATGCTTTTTACAGCACCATTTCTCGCGTATGCTGATCCACGCGGTATGCGGTTGGCGTAATCGATGTGGGTTAGTGATTTCAACCACTCACTGCCCCACCATGTTTTTCCAAATGATTGTCTTGACATAATTGTGGTTGATAGACTATAGCTATGCCGAGCGTGAACATTTTAGGCATAGCCAATGATATACTCTCCTATGCTCATGCTATCGCGGTCGAACTGCGCACCTATCTTCACCACTTTGCGACGGTCGGTAGAGTAAGGCACTGCATAACCATGGCTGTTGATCTGGTCGATGGCTTCATGGGCGGTGCCGTTGACCTTGAGCTCGAAGACGTATATCGCTTCGGGCATCTGCACCACAAAGTCAACGCGACCACCGGCACACTTCACCTGCGTACGCGCATAGATGTTGAGCATGTTGAAGATGAGCCAGAACGTGTATTCGTAGAAGCCCTCGTAGTTCTTCACCTCTTCTAATTTCGTCTTGAAACCCTCCACGTAAGGGATGCCGGCGAGGAATGCCTTCAGTTCGTTCATGGCGGCGTCGATGTCATCATGATCCAATGCACGCCAGAAACGCAATGCAAAGCCTTGGGTGTCGTTGCGTTTCAGTCCTGTGTAAGCAGGTATCAGCCCGGAGACGAATCCTGTTCTCACCTCTTTGTTGGGGAT
>CACYEC010000336.1 GCA_902773225.1 uncultured Bacteroidales bacterium | reverse complement strand
TGTCAGTTTCATTGACTTAAGCACACGTTTCGCAGACTTGTCATAGATGTCCTTCTTGTCATCCCAGTAATAGAATTTGAGCCGTACATAACGGTTTTTACCCACGATGTAGCCGGCGCCTCAAACGAGAAGCCAATATCTGGATAGGACACCCTAATCCAGTCTTTATTGATTGACTCAATGATAAGGTCATCCCCTTTGGGATCCTGCTGAACAACATCTACTCCTGAGATTTCCACGCGATTGTCTGTTGGGTAAGCCGTAACTGTAAAAGTGGCAGTTGCAACCGCCAGACTCATTAGTAACTTTTTCATGATTGCAGTTTGATATAATGTCTTTATAGTGAATTATTATCGATAATATGATTGATTATCATACCAGCAATTGCCATACCGAAAGTAGCGGTAATGTGACATAGAGAGCCGTTGATCTGCGCCTTTACCGAGCACCATTCATGCTCTGCCAGCCGCTGGTCACCCGGAGCGTCGTAGATGGCAGTGTCGGTTCCGCGCTCACCACTAAGGAGTTTTGCTTTCGGACAATAACAAGCACCAGTGCCGCAGGCCTTATTGACACCCATGTTCTGCATTGGCGTTTCCTCGCTATACACGCATTGGAACTTCCTCGAAGGAAAGACCTTCAGACGCTTGAATTTATTGCGTATGGCCCTTGCCAGCGGGTCGCCTTTTACCTTCCAAAACTCCGCTTTCCTTACCATGAATGGATCACGCCTTAACGCCGCTCCCATGGAGGATATAAACGTGATATGTTTGGGCAGAGCCGTAGCACGAAGTATAAGATCCACCTTGTCTTTAAGCGAATCAATAGCATCAACGATAAAGTCGTATTCCTCCATGTGGAAACTATCAGCAGTCTCTGCCTCATAGATTTTCTGAAGACATACAATGTTGGCGTCGGGGTTAATTTCCAGCAGTCGGTCACGCAGAGCCTCCACTTTCACCTGTCCGAGAGTTTTGGGTGTTGCCATCAACTGACGGTTGCAATTGGTGATGCAGATGCGGTCGGAGTCAACAATGGTGATATCCCTTATACCACTGCGTACCAAACATTCTGCGCACCATGACCCTACGCCTCCAAGTCCAAAAATCAAGACTTTGGCTTGCTGAATCCTATTGAGGTTGTCCTCCCCGAGGAGCAATTCGGTTCGGCATTGCATACCGCGCTCCATTGTTGTTATTCTGTTGCCCATAATAATATAAACGTTGACTTGGTACGGATATTGTTTACACTTATTTTATTATTCTACATTTTATAGATTAAAAACAACTTTTAGTTCGTATTGCCAAAAGCTTACCAAAATGAGGAAGGTAAATCGAACATCTTTACCGACATAAGAGCGAGAAAACTGCTATAATCTGAAAAAATGGTTGATTTATCAGTAAATCAGTTAAGCCATGTATGACAATTTAAGCGTAACTTTGCACCTACATGCATAAGCACCAGTTGCGGATGGGACATAGTAAGGTATAATTGATTATTGTAATCATGAAAGTTAAAGCATTATTGACAGCTCTTATGCTTGTAGCAAACGGTTTTGCTCAAAACGTGATAGATGTACATAGTCATATCATCACTCCCGAGTTTGTATCATCGCTCGAAAGTGAAGGACGACTGATGGACGAAGGTTTTCCTTTGCCGAAATTCGACTTGTCGAACCATCTGATATGGATGGATGAAGCAGGTGTGCAGACATCAGTACTGACCTTAGCGGCTCCTCAGCCGACATCAGCAGACGTAGTGAGGCAGACAAACGAAGCTGCGGCTCACATCAAAAAGAATCATCCGGGCAGATTCATGTTCTGTGCTGCCCTACCCTTGCCTGATGTGGATGCCGCTATCCGCGAGGCCATCTACGCGTTCGACTCGTTGAAAGCCGATGGAATTAAACTGGCCACAAACGTCAGTGGCCAATATCTTGGTACTCCTGAACTCGACACGCTTTTCTCCGTGTTGAATGAGCGACAAGCAGTCATCATCCTACATCCCCATCGCCCGGAACCTGTAAACCGGCAAGTGATGCAGCAGACCCCGCTTGCCATGCAGGAATACCTTTCGGAAACCACCCGCGCCGTAACGAACATGATTTCACGAAACGTACTGGCTCGCTATCCCAACGTGAAGGTGGTGGTTCCACATTGTGGTGCCTACCTTCCCTTGGCCATTCCACGCATGAAGTCATTGACTCCCGTGATGCAAGCCAATAAGATGGTGGGCGAGATTGATTGGGAAGCCAATCTCCGCAACATCTATTACGATCTTGCCGGAGCACACTCACCGGAGGTGATTCGCATGTTGCTCACCATCACAACACCCGACCATCTGCTCTATGGCTCCGACTATCCATACGTCGCTCCACAAGTGCTCTCCCTGAGCCTCCTGCGAATGAGACAATACCTGACGATGGAACCTGACCTCGCGCCATTCAAGGAAATGTTTTTGTGGAAGAATGCGATGTGGTTGTTTGGACAGACAGGAGAAAAGCCATCGGCAGAGACTGCTGCTGAGAATCTAATTGTCCGTATAGCTGAAATCGAGGTCTATCCCCAGTATCTCAAGGAATATCTCGAATTTGCCAACGAGGTGGACCGTCTGAGTGTGGAACGAGAACCTGGCGTCGTCTGTCTGTTCCCTATGCAGAGTGCCGAGGACTCCACAAAGATTCGTATACTTGAGATTTATGCATCAGAGGAAGCCTACCAGAGTCATCTGAAGACAGACCACTTCCAGAAGTACAAACAGGGTACACTCCACATG
>CACYEC010000335.1 GCA_902773225.1 uncultured Bacteroidales bacterium | reverse complement strand
CGGCTAAGCCCAAACGGGGCCGTCCAGCCGCGCCAAAAACCACCGTCCAGGAATTTTAGGTACATTTTGGTGAAAAACTCAGAATCCTATGAGATTTCTATGGTATCCTATGAGATTCTATGGTATCCTATGAGATTCTATGGCATCCTATGAGATTCTATGGTATCCTATGAGATTCTATGGTATCCTATGAGATTCTATGGTATCCTATGAGATTCTATGACATCCTATGTTTTCTTAGGCTATCATAGTGAAAAATCAGTCTTTCTTTCTGCTGTTGAGCAATTAAAAAGGGATTGCACGAGTGCAATCCCTTTCCGTTAGTTTTGTTAGTGGTTGTGTAGTTGTGTGTTATTTTAGAAATAGATGTAGCGTTGGTCTTTAACTTTGGCGTTGAGATACAGCACGTTGATGACGTTGCCGGCTGCGTTCTGCAAGTTCCTGCTGGCCAGAGTGGATTTCTGAGTCTTGGCGTCAAACTTGTCGCTCTTCTTGTTCTTGTTAAGCACCTGGAAGAAATAGATGCCGGTGTTGCCCTTCAGAGGTCCTACGAATTTGCCTTGTTCAGTCTTGCTGGCGCTTGCACTGATGACTTGCTCGCTGGCTGCAGTGGCGGGAACGAAAGTTGGATTGTTGAAACTGATACCACGGATAGTGTCTGTTTTGGCATCTTTAACCTTCTGGGCATCAGCCATAGTTTTTACGTCTTTAGCCTTATCGGAAATCAATGCGATTTTCTTGTCGATGAGCACTTCTTCCTTGATGATGTCTTTCAGTTTGTTGATGTCACGATATCCAGCCTTGTTGATGCCAGTCAAGGCTACAACCATGAAGTGGTCTTGATCACCACACTCATAAAGTTGTGAAACCTGTCCAACTTTTGCATCCTCAAACAACCATTTGATAGCGTCGCGTGTGGCATGAACGCCAGCGATGCTATGACCACTGCTGGTGATGTCGTTGAGGTCAAGGAAATGATAGCCGCTCTTCTCGGCATTGGCCATAATGGCATCCACTGTCTTAAATTCGCTAAGGAAGGTACTCAGTTTGGTGAGTGTCTCGTTATATGTGGCTTCGCTGAAACGTAATTCACGAACGATAGCAGCCACGTTGTATTTGGTGATGGGGTGCTTGGTCTGCTCCACCTTCACGATGGCTGTGGCACCGTTGTTTAGGCTGATTTTCTTCACCTGACCTGCCTGCATATCGTAGATGGAGTTGATGAAATAGATGTTGTCTGCATCAACTTGTGCGTTCTCGTAACTTGCAGTGCTAATCCATGCGGAATCTGCAGTCTGGTTGTATTTCTTTGCCACCTCTTTAAAGTTGGCACCAGCCTGGATAGCGTTGTAGATACTGTCGGCTGTTTTAGCAATAGCGCTCTCGTCGGCTCCAGGCACGCCAATCTGGCGGATGAGCACTGAGTCGGCCTGCTGTGTGCGGTTGACGAGGCGGAATGCATAGTAACTGTTGGTGGCCATGTCAAACACAGGTTCTGTGGTAGTGCCTACAGCAACCGAATCGAGACGGTTGGCGATAGCCATTGGGAAAGCGTTCTTCGTCTTGAGCAGGTTGAAATAGCGGTACTCAGTCTCAGAGTTCTTGATGGCCAATTCAACTTCCTTGTCAGTAGTGGCAGCACGAAGAGCATCTGTACTTTTCTTCATCTCCTCATCAAGTTGCTTCTTATCAGCGTTGCTGGCTACTACGGGCACATCGATATAGCGGATATCGCGAGTCTCCACATATTGCTTGTACTGCTCTTTGTCCTCGTTGTACTTGGCCTGGATGTCCTTGTCGCTTACTTCCACTTCTTTGTCTTCAACACTTGATGCAGGAATGGAGGTGAGGAGAATATCGGTGGTGTTCGACTCCTGGTCGAAGACCTGCTTGGCCTCAACAGGGTTGGAGAGGAAACAGTTGGAAAGGAGTGTCTGGTATTTGGTCATCAATGCTTGCTGACGCAGTGTGCGCTGTGCGAAACCATAGTACTTATATATCTTTTCCACCTCGTCTGGCATTTGCTGACCGCTCTGCTTCATCTCGTTGTATTGAGTGATGAAGTTCTGGATGATAGAGTAGTCGTAGCGACCTGTCTGCTGGTTCATGAACATCGGAATCTGGAGCAATGGGCTGGAACCACTGCGGAGCAGATCCTGTACTTCCTCGTCGCTGACAGCCAAACCCAACTTGTCACACTCGTCTTTGATGAGTTGGTTTTGGATGAAACTGTTCCATGCCTCGTCTTTGATGCGGTTCAAGACATCCTCGCCTGTAGTCGATTGTCCCTGTATTTCGTAAACAGTCTGGATTTCGTCAACCAGATTCTGGTACTCTTGGGTGGTGAGTTTCTCACCATTCACTTCGCCTACGTTGATTTTGTTCTGGTTAAGCAGTGATGGTAAACTTTCCATTGCTGCTTCCAAAATAAAGAAGAGAAGACCTGCTGCTATTGCTGACACGAGCAATATCTGTCTTTTTCTGATTTTTTGTAAAACTGCCATTTTTTGATTTTATTTTTAATTATTATTTTTCTCTTTGAATAGGTGATTTTACTGAGTAATCGGCGTATGATGAATCATCAAGTGAATGATAAATCAGTCCTTTCCGAAAACCGTTATCCCACAAAATTAATACCACCTAAATAGCGGATAAGGCGGTATCAACACAAATTTCGCACGAAATTACAAAAAAATTACGGATTATGAGCAATACTAAGTCGGAAAAATACCTTCAACAGTGAAAATAGTGCTTTTTAGGTGCTGAAATTGCATTTTTCCACCTTAATTAAATATACTTTAAGTTCTTTCTGCAATTAAATATAACTTTAAGTTCTTTCTGCCCTGTTTAGCCTTTTCTACCTTATTTGTTTATTTCTTTGATGGTGCGAGGTTTGTTGGGGGCAGCGTTGGAGTTTTGATTGTCTTTGCTGACTTGATGTCCTGGCTGGGGAGTGGATGCCGGAGTGGGTGTTCCGTTGTTGTGGAGTTGGGGGCGATTGTTCAAGTTGGTGTTCCTTGGGTTTTGACTGGGAACGGGATTGATATTGACTGTGGTTTGTGGAGACTGGGTGGTGTCCGCATATTCAGCCATAGTCTGTGCATCGGGTTTTGGTGTGACGGGTTTGTCCTCACCCATAGGGAATGCTCCTTTGGAACTGTGGATACTGTAGCGTGTCATGCGCTCGTCGGAGCGGAAATCATAGCCTGAGAGTTCCTGTGTCTCGCCCTTGATTTCCATGTAGCGGTCAGAGTAAAGTTCGTGTTTCTTCTGATCCCAATAGAGGAGGGACGTCTTGAAAGTTTCGCCTTTGAGATTCTTCACCAACACACGGCCGCGCAGTTCCCAAAGTTCCTGACGGTCGTAATAATATGCGGTGTCGGCATTGACGAAGGCCTTCACATGATATTCCTCATCGAATTGCTCAAGGAACAGACCTTTCTCAAAGGCCCAGAACGACGGATTGCGACGGTCGTATATATACCATTCCTCTGCGATAATTTTGTAGCGTATGATACCAGAGTCGGAGATAAGTGTGGATACTCCTCGCGACTTGAGGATAGGCAGAGAGTCGCGTTGCTCAATGGCCGGAGCGAAATTTCCCTCATCCTCACTGCAAGCCAGCATCAACAGCGGCAGCAATATCACCAAAGGCAGGTATCTGTTCATCTCTCGCTTCAAAGGATTATTGTACCTTCCACTTGTAGAACCAACGCTCGTTGAACGTCAGTCCGATGCACAGGCGGAAGTAATTCTCTCTCAGTGTGGCTTTGTTCATGGTCGATGCACTGAGGTATGGAACGACGGTGTGTACCCATTGCGCGCTGATGTTCAAGCATGGTGAGTTGTACCAGATGTTTTTGTTAGCGATAGGTATGCCAATACCTGCTGACACTCCCAGTTCATAGGGCTTGTCGGTTACGGTGTTGGTGATGTCGGCCTTTGCATAGGAATGTGAGTAGAATCCGCCCACACGGTAGATGTTGTGTTTGAAGAACTTACCACTGGTCTTATCTGGACAATAATCTAAACCAGCCGAAATTTTCCAAGAGTCGTAGAGTTGGTTGTTGGTTGACTGATAGGCAGCGGTGTTGAGATTGCTGTTCATGTCTTGCGACGGGAATTTCACGCTCGACCATTTCTCAAGCATGAAGTCCGCACCTATGCGTAGTTTGCCAGCGTGGTAGTAGGTGATTCCTGCTCCCATGGTCTGAGGCAGTTCAAAAGCATCGGAAATGGTATCTACAGTCTGAGCGACTGTGACCGATGAACTGAGGGTATTGGTCTGACGGTAGGCTTTATTGGATACCTTGTGTCCGAGACCGTATGTCAAACCAAGGGTCACCTTGTCATTCTTGTTGAGATTGAAGTTGTACTGCAAGCCGAAGTCAACTGAGTATGTGTTGATGTCGGCGGTGTATTTGCGTTGCATGTTATAAACACTTGTCTCGTTGAACACCATGTTCATGTTGTGGGTGTAGTCACCCCAAACGAAAGCGCCGTTAACACCGATAGCCAATGGCTTGAATGGTCGCCAGCCTATACCCAAAAGGGCTTTGCGCAAACCACCTTCACCTGAGAACGAGTAACTCGTTGAATAATCGTCGTTATCCTTCAGTAATTCACTGGAAGAAGAAAAACTGTAGTTGATGTGGGTGATAGGTAGGCACGCGAGTGTAACTCCGAGGTTTTTAGCGGCACGGAACTGAAAGCCGAAGTAGTCGAAACTGGCATTCTGCGCGTTCTGTTGCACCTTATCCATTTTGTAGTTGGCGTGTTGGATGGAGAAACCGAGGTCGAAAAGGGCGCTGAGCGAATCAACGTAGGCATAAGATGCCGGGTTAGCCGTGTTGATTTGCTTCCCGTCGTGAAAACCGAGCGCCACACCGCCCATGCCTTTGTTGAAACCCATGGCGCGGTCGGCCATAGTGCCGAAGCCATAGCGTGTGTAGGGTGAGTTGACTTGTGATTGTGATTTCTGCGCCAACATTGACAGCGCAACGCACAACACCAGTAGATAGGTCTTTTTCATTATGCAGTATCTAAAAGTAGTCTCAGTTTGTTGGTTGTAGGCAACCGATAATCATTCTTTTTTGTTGTCTTGAAGGGCTTGGATATAACGTAAAATACGGTCGAGCCCCTTTAACACTAATAATTTGTCGGCAAAAATACGCTTTTTTAGGGAGACATCAAAATCAAATCCGTGTCCGCCGGTTAAAAAAACCAAAAGATTAGGATAT
>CACYEC010000334.1 GCA_902773225.1 uncultured Bacteroidales bacterium | reverse complement strand
TTTACATTGACTCCCGAATTCCAGCATGAGTTGTTCGACTTCCAGCAGACTGCCGTGAAGATAGCCGCACGGCATTTGAATAGCGAGAAACGTGGCGGTGCCATGATTGGCGACGTGGTAGGACTTGGAAAGACCATCACTGCCTGCGCCATCGCAAAAATATATGAGATGACGTTCGCCAGCAGCACGCTCATCATCTGTCCTGCCAATTTGCAGGAGATGTGGGACAAATATCGCAAGCGTTACGACCTGAAAGCGGACATCGTCTCCATGGCGAAGCCTATCGATGTGGAAAGTGCACGCTATTATCGGCTGATTATCGTTGACGAAAGCCATAACCTACGCAACTCCACAGGCAAGCGCTATCAGAATATCAAGGCGCTCATCGAACATCAGGACAGCAAGGTGCTGTTGTTGACCGCCACACCCTACAACAAGGATTTCTCCGACCTTGCAGCACAACTCAAACTTTTCATCAGTGAAGATGACGACCTCGGCATTCGCCCCGAAGAGTATATACGCAGTTTGGGTGGCGACCGCGCTTTCTTGCAGAAACATTCCGAGGTCTTCATCCGCAGTATTAAGGCTTTTGAGAAAAGTCCGTATGCCGATGACTGGATGGAACTAATGAAGTTGTTTCTCGTGCGCCGCACCCGTACGTTCATCAAGGAAAACTATGCCAAGACCGACCCTGAAAACGGGCGGAAGTACTTGGAGTTCAACGATGGGCGCCGCAACTATTTCCCCGATCGTGTGCCCAAGGCCATTAAGTTTCGTACTGAAGAGGGTGACCAATACAGCCGCCTGTATAGTCAGGACATGATTTCTTATATGGAGGACTTGCGACTGCCACGCTACGGCCTGTCACAATACGAAGATACGGCAAAGGCCGCCACCGCCTCTGTTTCCGACAAGCAACTGCTCGAGAATCTTTCGCGTGCCGGCAAACGCATGATGGGTTTCTGCAAGAGTACCTTCTTCAAGCGTATCGACAGCAGTGGTTTCTCGTTCCTGCTCACGCTCTATCGCCATATCCTGCGCAATGCCGTCTTCATCTATGCCATCGACAATAGGTTGCCCCTGCCTATCGGTGACGAAAATGAGTTGCCCGACACTTTCATCGACGACGAGGATATCAACGACATCTTTACCAATGACGACGAAGAGGAAGACCGCATGGGTGGTGACGGGCTGATAGACATACCCACCGACATGAAGGTATATATGGCGAAGGCAAAGGAGTATTACAACTTCCTCGTCGACAAGAACAACGTGGCATGGATTGATTCTGTTTATTTCAAGCGGTCGCTAAAAACCCATCTCAAGCAAGACTGCAACCTGCTCATACAGATGATAGAACTCTGTGGTAAGTGGAACCCCTCTGCCGATCAGAAACTCAATGAGTTGCAGGTACTGCTCAATAATTTGCATGGTGATGAAAAAGTGCTCATCTTCTCTCAATACTCCGATACGGTGAACTACATCTACCGCCAGTTGCGCAAACGGGGTGTTAAGGATATGGAAAGGGCGACAGGAAAGAGCATAAATCCTACAGCCATCGTCGAGCGTTTCTCACCGCTCTCCAACCATGCCGAGGTAGCGGCAGACAAGGAACTGCGCATCCTCGTGGCTACCGACGTGCTCTCTGAAGGTCAAAACCTACAAGACTGCCATGTCATCGTCAACTACGACCTGCCATGGGCCATCATTCGACTCATCCAGCGTGCCGGGCGTGTTGACCGTATCGGGCAGGAGGCAGAACAGATATTCTGCTATTCGTTCTTCCCTGCCGATAAGGTGGAGGAGATTATCAGTCTGCGCAAGCGCCTCAATGCCCGCATCAACGAGAACGCGAGCATCGTGGGAAGCGACGAAGTGTTCTTCGAAGGTAATGAGAAGAATCTACGCGATATGTACAATGAGAAGAGCGGTGTGCTTGATGATGATGATGACGACAGTGACGTGGACTTGGCGTCACAGGCATACCAGATTTGGAAGAATGCCACCGATGCCAACCCGAAACTGAAGGAAACCATACCCCAATTGCCGGATGTCATTTATTCCACCAAACGTGCAGCCGATGCATTGCACGATGGTGTGGTGACATATGTTAAGACACACAACGACTACGATGTGCTGTCGTGGTATGACTCGCGTGGTGAAATCATCAGCCAGTCTCAGAAGAAAATCCTTCAGGCTCTGGCTTGCAGCGCCAATGAACCCGCACAGGAACCGCTCGACAACCATTTTGACCTCGTGCAGAGTGCGGTAGAGAACATCAAGACGGAGAATACCAACGTAAGCGGTATCCTTGGCAACCGTTTCAGCACACGCTACCGTATCATCGACCTGCTGGAACATTATTATGCCCAGCCGCCAACACTTTTCTTCTCACAGGAAAAGCGGGAGATGCTCAAACTCGCCATCGACGATATCTATAACTACCAGTTTGTGGAGAGCACGAAGGTGATTCTCGGACGGCTGTTGCGTGTGGGCAACAACGACGATATTGTGGAGACTGTACTCGAAATGCACAAGAGCGGCACCCTTTGCCGCATCGACCGCGACCGTGACGAACATAAGGAACCTACCATCATCTGTTCGATGGGATTAAGAAACCTTTAGTATGAAGAAACTATGAACAAGCGAACATTTATACAGTATATCTCCGAATCCAGTTTCCAGGAGTTGTTTATCAGCGAGATGGGATGGAATAACCCGAAGGGACAGCGAGGTTTCAGCCTTACCATAGAGGAAGAAACCTACAACTTCGTTGTGGTAGCCGAGCGCAACGGTTTACAGGTGATGACCTGTAAGGTGGAAGAGATACCCACTTCATCTGTTGCCAAGAAGATAGATACCCGATTGCGCCGGCAGGCCAACGACTATATCTGTATCTTCCATCTGCCCAACAGCCAACACCATCTCTGGGCCGTTCCGGTAAAGAAGGTGGAGAAGCGTGACCTTGTCTTGGTGGAGTATGAGACGGCAGAAAAGGCTGGTTTCCTTTTCGAGAAGATTGACAGCCTGTCGTTTGACCTCGACGAGGTGACGACTATCGTCGACGTGAAAGAGCGTGTACAAGGGGCTTTCGTCATCAATTCGGAGAAAATAACGAAGGACTTTTATACAGGCTTCCAAAAGGAACACACCAACTTCACCAATTTCATCACAGGTATCGACGATTATATTGATGAAGAAAACAAGAAAAGACCTAAAAACCAACAGGTTCCGAACCGCAACAAACAATGGTATACCTCGGTGATGCTCAACCGCTTGATGTTCTGCTATTTCATTCAAAAGAAGGGATTTCTCGACCAGAATGTCAATTATCTACGCGAAAAACTGGAATGGGTAAAAAAAGAGAAAGGACGTGACCGCTTCTTTGGCTCTTTCTATCAAGGTTTTTTGTTGAGCCTCTTTCACGATGGATTGAACACCCCACGACACGACCATGACTTCACCAACAAGTATGGGCGCATACCATACCTCAACGGTGGAATGTTCGATATCCATGAATTGGAAACAAATTATCCCGACATCGAAATCAAGGACGAAGCCTTCGAGAGCCTCTTCGCGTTCTTCGACCAGTGGCACTGGCATCTCGACGACCGCCTTACGGCCACGGGAAAAGATATCAACCCCGATGTATTGGGATACATCTTCGAGCAATATATCAATGATCGGGCGCAGATGGGAGCGTATTATACCAAGGAGGATATTACGGAGTATATTGGACGCAATACCATCGTTCCGTATCTGATGGATGCCACGAGGAAAG
>CACYEC010000333.1 GCA_902773225.1 uncultured Bacteroidales bacterium | reverse complement strand
GGGAAAGAGTAATCATATTAACAATTTATCTATAAAACTGTTTTCATTGGCCCTATTATTGTCTATCTGTTCGTTCAAGCCACAGCAGCATATTACGACCATTTACATGATAGGTGATTCCACCATGGCCAACAAACCACTCGACAAGGAGAATCAAGAACGAGGGTGGGGACAGATGCTCGGAGATATGTTGCAGGGAAATATCTGTGTAGATAATCATGCTGTCAACGGACGAAGCTCAAAGAGCTTCATCGACGAGGGAAGATGGGACAAGGTGCTGCAGACACTCGCGCCTGGCGACTACGTCATCATACAGTTCGGACACAATGACGAGAAGCCCAACCCTGATAGGCATACAGAACCATATACATCCTTCAAGGAAAACCTGCACCGTTTCATCCGTGAGACAAGGGCTAAAGGTGCTACACCCATCCTGCTCAACAGTATTGTCCGACGAAAGTTCGATGCCGACTCCGTTCACCTGGTTGATACACATGGAGATTATGTTATCGCTCCGCGACAGGTGGCAGAGGAAGCCAACGTTCCTTTTGTGGATGCAGATTCCCTCACACGTCGCCTTGTGGAGAGTTATGGACCGGAACAATCCAAACAACTCTTCATGTGGATACCAGAAGGACAATATGAATTCGCGCCAAATGGAAAACAGGATGACACACATTTGAATGTAGAGGGTGCTCACATCGTGGCGCGACTGCTGTTCGAACACATCATTCAGGTGGTGCCTGAATTAGGTGAGTACTATAAATAGCGTCCAAAACTATTTTTTTCTCTTTTTTTTACCAGATTGTTTAGGGGAATAGAAAATTATTTCTTAACTTTGCTGAAATAAGACTATGGATGTGATGAATCAGGAACCTAACAACAACGAAATCAATAATCAGAATCAGAACATCAAACGCAAAAAGAAATTGCGTAAGTTCAGATTGTGGGAGATGACTTCCGACCCGAAGTCTTTTTCTTTGTTGATGTTCCTTGTCTTATTCTTCGTCTCCACTTCCTATTTCTGTCTGTCAGATGTGATGCAACAACGGAGGGAGAGGAAAATGGAAATATCTAAATTATGGCAAGAGAAAAGCGTCTTCAAACGTAATGACAAAAATACTAATGACAACCAGTCGCGTAAGAAGAAAAATCATCACAAAGACAAAAAGAAAAGCAAGATTTTCACTACTTCTCTCCGACAAGCCATAAAGAAAGAGAAAAGTCTCTGAAACTATCTTCATACATCAGACGGGGCATGCACAAAAAAGACGGGGCTGCCCCGTCTTCTTTTTTTTCGTGTCTTGAGTATGAAGTGTATGCCTCCATCCTATCATTTTACTCCACCTCTATACTGTTGAGCAGAGGCAATTTGCCTCTTTCTATCAAAGTGATGATGAGTTCACCGAAAAGTGTGTTCTGCCAGGCGAACCACTTGCGGGTGAACTTGTCGGCATTGTCTTTGTGAAACGACTCGTGCATGAATCCTGTTCCTGCGTCGGTGGTCATCAGCATCTCAATACAACGCTTGATTTCAGCGTCATCCTGACTCGTGAAAGCCTTCATCATGATGCTCATCGGCCAAGGCATGTCGTAGCCGATATGTGGACCACCAATACCTTCACCTGCCTTGCCACGGAAAAAATACGGATTGTCGTCGCTCCACACAAAACGACGGGTGTTCTTATAGATGGGGTCGTTGATATCTACATCACCAAGATAGGCCATGGCAAGCAATGAAGGCACGTTGGCATCGTCCATCAACATCTGGTTGCCGAATCCATCCACCTCGTAGGCATAGATAGGACCGTACTTGGGGTGCTGGTGGATGGCGTATGTTTTCAAGGCGTTTTCCACTTCCTGGGCGAGCGACAGGCAAGAATCAGCCAGTGCCGTATGGTGGTTCACTTTCGTAAGTATCTCTGCAGCATGACGCAACTGAGTCACAGCCATGAAGTTGGAAGGCACTAAGAACAGCAGGGTGGTGGCGTCGTCGCTGGGGCGGAAAGCGGAGGCTATCAGTCCCACAGGTTTCACAGGCGCACCCCAACCGTCGTTCGACATGGTGTCGAGTTGGCGTTCTGTACGACGCTGGAATCTGTAGTTGCCATGACCATCTCTGCGTTGCTGGTCACGGAACGTGTTCAGTATCTGTTCCATAGTATTTAACCAACTGTCCCCAAACACACTCTCGTCGCCTGTGGTCTTCCAGTATTCGTAGGCCAATCGCAACACGTAGCAAGGGGAGTCTATCTCCCATTTGCGCTCGTGCAGTTCAGGGCGCATCTTTGTCATGTCCTTCATCCATTCACCATGGGGGTTGGGCTTAAGGTTGAAGGCATTGGCGTAGGGGTCGATGCTGAGGCACTTGAACTGGCGCAACAATACACCTGCGAGCATACGTTGAAGATGCTCGTCGCTGTTGGCCAGACGAACGTAAGGAAAGACTTGTGCACCTGAATCGCGCAACCACATGGCATGGATGTCGCCCGTGAACACGAAGGTGTCTGGGTTCCCGTTTTCGTCTTTTTCGGTAAAGTGTACGGTGGTGTCGAGGGTGTTGGGAAAGCAGTTGACAAACATCCATGCCAAGCGTATGTTAGCCAGGAGACTGGCTACCTCGTCTATCTTCGCCTCAACAGCATTGCTTGTGAACAGACGGTTCTTCACCGAAGGACGGTTGTTCACCCGGAGGGCATCTGTGGGGTGGTTGAGGGATGATGGGTGGGTCTGTGCAAGAATGACAATAAAGCCACTCGCCAGCATCAATAGGGTTATCAGTGTTTTCTTCATGATTCTCGTTGATGATTCTCTTGGGGCCTGATTCTTTGGATAACTTTGTTGGATTGCTGTCGTCTTCCATATATCATTAGTTACCGTCATGCAAAAATACAACAATCACCTGATTCTGCCAAATCTTTCTGTTGCCTTTCTTCTTGACCGTTCCTGACTTTATCCCAAAAGTTGGATTATATGCGCAATTGGCAAATTATCTCAAATATTTTATATACTTTTGCATCATGAAAGAAAAATCGGTCGTGTATATGGTTGTCGGACCTCTGGTCTATCGGTTCGTTTCGGACTTTGAGATAGAGGTTGATGGTTCTTATGCACACTTCTTTCATGAACACCTTCCTGTTTCTGACACTGATGCTAAACTAAAGGTGGTTTGTGAGATAAATGTGGCGGAAGGCGAAATCCCAATCGATGGTCAGTTGGTCTATCATGACACAGTGAATTCGGTTTTCGTTAATGCCAAAGGACAGGAAACCCGCGTGATGACCATCGAGGGAAAACCTTATGCAGTATGTCGGGAGTCGCTTAATGCATCACTTGAACTAATCCTTTCAAGAGCTTGTTTGTCAGATGGTAATATATGTATAAGTATGCCAATTCTTGAGGCCTTGATGATGGAGCGTTTCATGGTCATGTGCGGAGGACTTATCCTGCATTCATCCTTCATTATTCACGAAGGTGAGGCCATACTTTTCACCGCTCCAAGTGGCACAGGCAAATCCACCCAAGCCTCACTTTGGCAAAGGTATGCAGGTGCGGAAATCATCAATGGTGACAGGTCGGTGGTCTGGTACGATGGTCAGCAGTTCATGGCAAGTGGTTTGCCTTTCTGTGGCTCGTCGGGAATCAACAAGGACAGGACGGTGCCTCTTGCCTGTATCGCTTTTATTGAGCAATGGCCCGACAACAATGCCTGTTCCATGCCTGTGGCTGTGTCTGCGCGGAAACTCTTCGGTGAGATGAGCATCAACAAGTGGAATCATCAGTTCGTTGATTTGGCTCTCGACATGATTGAACGACTGGTCGTCTCGGTTCCAATGGTGCATCTCCAATGCAATATGGAAGAAGGGGCTGTGACCGCATTGAGAACCTACCTTGCCCAAAGCAAAGGAAACGATGGGTGAATCGGTCAATATAGAAATGCAAGGACAACAACCGCCTTTACGCGTGGTTGACACACAAGCATATATCTCCATGCTTTGCGACATCGTGGAGCAGGGCAGGGAGGTACCGCTGAACATCTCGGGAAGTAGTATGTCGCCCTTCCTCACCCATCAGCGAGATGCCGTGATGCTCAGTCGCATCACCTCACCGCCACAAAAAGGAGACATCGTGCTTTTCTGCCGTGAGGATGGCTCTTTTGTGGTACATAGGGTCAGAAAGGTCTGTGAAAAGGGATACTACATGATAGGTGACGGGCAGACAGAATCAGAAGGACCTGTGCCTATCGACCGATTACGCGCCATCGTGACCAAGGTGAGACGAAAAGGAGATTGGATGGGAAGCAACAGCCTCATGTGGCGTTTTTTCGCCTCTGTATGGCTTCAGGTCATTCCTTTGCGAAGACTATTTGTCAGATTATGGCAAATCATAGAAAGAATCAAGCGTCACTGAGGCCCTTAAAACCCATAAGGTCCTAAGAACTCTAAAGACCTTAAGACCTCTAATCATCAGCAATAATGGATAACGAGGAAAACAAAAGAAGGAACAGTTCATTCGAGACCATCGACATTCTCATCAACAGGTGGAAAAACGGCACCTTGCATGAGATTCTCGACGACTGGCGATGGATATTCTCTTACAGCATGCGCTATAAGGGTGCCATCGCGTTCTACCTTATACTCGGTATCGTCAGCACTACACTCGGACTGGTGACGAGCATCGCTGGTAAGTACTTGATTGATATCATCACTGGTTACGATGTCGCCAAACTATGGATTGTGGTGGCGGTGATGGTCGGCAGTGGTGTCTTTAGTCTTATCTTCAACAGCATCATCAGTCGTATTTCGGTGAAACTCAGCATCGACATCAACAACGACATCCAGGCCGACATCTTCGACAAGATAGTGGATGCCGATTGGATGGAAATCAACAAATACAGCAACGGAGACGTGCTCAACCGTTTTACAGGGGATATCGGCACGGTCAGTGGAAACGCCATCAACTGGCTCCCCTCCATCATCATCGCATTGTACCAGTTTGTCGCCACCTTCTTCGTTATTCTCCACTACGACACCGTCATGGCCATACTGGCCTTTGCCAGCGCGCCTTTCATGCTCCTCGTTTCACGAGTGGTCATTGGCAAACAGAGGGAGTACAGCAAGAAGGTACGCGAGATGAGCAGTAAGGTGATGACTTTCGAAGTGGAGACCTTCTACAATATGGATACCATCAAGTCCTTTGGAGTCTCCGACTTGTATAGCCGCAAACTCAAGGGATGGCAGAAAGCATTCAAGAAAATCAACCTCGACTACAACCTTTTCAGTATCAAGACCAATATCTATATGTCGGTGGTGGGCATGTTGATTGGTTTCACTGCTTTTGGTTATTGTCTTTGGCTTTTGTGGACACATGCCATCACGTTCGGAACCATGACGCTCTTCTTGCAACAAAGAGGGGCTTTGTCGGGGGCTTTCAACCGTGTGCTCGGAATCATTCCGTCGTTCCTCAACAGTTCCGTCTCGGCGCATAGAATACGTGAACTCGTACAACTGCCCAAAGAAGTGCATCTGACGAGAAGCACCGAACTCGACGATTATATGGACGAAGGATTCACCATCCAGTTGCGTGATGTGGATTTCGCATACGTCAGAGACAAGCAGGTGCTGACCAGTTCATGCCTCGAGGCGCATCCAGGCGAGATTGTGGCAATTATCGGACCTTCTGGTGAGGGAAAGACTACTTTGCTGCGAATGATTCTCGGACTGATTCGGCCACAGAATGGTGATGCTGTCATCCGCTCGGCATCTACTTCATTGGAGATACCCATGAACGCTGATGTGCGCCATCTCTTCTCTTATGTACCTCAGGGTAACAACATCCTTTCTGGCACGATTGCTGAGAACATGAGGATGGCCAAGGAAGACGCTACCGACGAACAGATAATCGAGGCCCTCCGCATAGCACAGGCATGGGATTTTGTCAGCCCGTTGCCCGATGGCATCAACAGCCGAATAGGTGAGCGGGGCAGGGGATTCTCCGAGGGGCAGACCCAGCGACTGGCCATAGCGAGAGCTGTACTCAGAGACGCGCCTGTCGTCTTGCTCGACGAGGCCACATCTGCGCTCGATGTCACTACCGAACGGGCTGTGTTACGCAATATCATCCAGCAGAAACCCAACAAGACCATTATTGTTACCACTCACCGACCCACTGTGCTGAATATGTGCAACAGGGTATATCGGGTGGTCAACACCAAAGTCACCGAACTCGACGAACAACAATCCAGCCGTATGGCTATCGACTTCTAATGTCTCTGTCATTCTCCCCTCCCATCTATGGCAAGGGGCAGGGGTGGGGTAATCAATAATACAATCAGAACCGCAATTAATGGGAGTTACACCAACCCGACAACGAGTGGGGTAATCAATAATACAATCACATTAACCCAAATATCCATTTTCAATGATATACAAGAAATATCTAAAGCGTCCTGCCGACATAGCGGTCAGTTTTTTGCTGTTGCTCATCACATCGCCCGTTCTTCTGGCGACCATGTTGCTCTTGAAGTTTGCCAACAAGGGCAGTGGCATCTTCTTCTTCCAACAACGTCCAGGACTCCATGGAAAAATCTTCAAGATAGTGAAGTTCAAGACCATGACCGACAAACGCGATGCAGAGGGAAATCTTCTTCCCGACGAGCAACGCCTCACCAAGGTGGGACGTTTCGTCCGCTCCACATCTATCGATGAATTGCCACAACTGCTGAATGTGCTCAAGGGGGATATGTCGATGATTGGCCCACGACCATTGTTAGTGCAGTATCTGCCTCTTTACAGCCCCAGACAGGCACGACGCCATGAAGTCAGGCCTGGCATCACCGGATGGGCGCAGGTTCACGGTCGTAACTCCTTGAGTTGGAAGGAAAAGTTCGAATATGACGTCTGGTATGTGGACCATCTCACTCTTGCCACCGATATTTCAGTCATCTTTCATACCGTCTTGACTGTCATTAGCCGAAAAGATATTGCCCATGAAGGAGAGGCCACCATGGCTCCCTTCACGGGCAATGATTAGCAGTCTGAATCGTCCGACTTGTCTGTTTGGTCTATATAGAGGTGATTTCTAATAATCGCTTGCGTTTTTATCTATATATTCCATATAATTCTTAATATCAGAAGAATTGAAATTCTATAATTCGTGATGAATAGAACATTTATAGAAATAGAAAATGAGACTCACTTCGTTCCTGGAATGAGTTCGAGAATCTGCTTGATGGGCATGCAGAGGTCGTTGGCGTCGCTGGAACGGTGGTTTTGCAAGATACTTTCTGCCACCTTCACCATGGCGGGATAGGCGGCACGGAGCATGTGGTTGGCGTAGATGACGATGTTCACGCCCCAGTCATGCAGTTCTTCCTCGCGGATGTGGTTGTAGGTGGTTGGAACCACAACGATAGGCACGTAGGGATGCACTCGACGGAAACGGGTACAGAATTCCTTGATGTCTTCGCCTGTCTTGTCTTTGCTGTGAATCATAATACCGTCTGCACCAGCTTCCACGTAGGCTAAACAACGCTCCATGGCATC
This sequence comes from uncultured Bacteroidales bacterium, assembly GCA_902773225.1. GTDB lineage: Bacteria > Bacteroidota > Bacteroidia > Bacteroidales > Bacteroidaceae > RUG11857. The sequence continues at coordinate 5,767 of CACYEC010000333.1, read as the reverse complement.
GTCGATGGATTTGCCGGCGATGATGCTCTCACAACGAGCGATAATCATGAAGTCCTTGGTCACCTGTGAGTCCTTGCCCACACGTATCTTATGGCAGAAACCATCAATGCTGTCTTGTGTCTGGATGGCATCCGTGCCGAAAAGTGAGTTTTTCTTCAACCCTACCTTATCCTCGATGATGACGGCAGAGATGCCGTTGCGCTCAAGGGTCCTCACTGTGAAGGCGAAATGCTCGGGTTTGCCACCTGTGTCACCATCATAAATGATGGGTTTGGTGGTACATTCGAGGATATTGGTCAAGTCTTGCATACGAGTCGTCAAATCCACTGCCTCGATGTCGGGTTTGCCCTTGCTGGTGGAGTCGGTGAGTGACGAACTCCACATGCCGTCGAAGGAGTCGGTGTAAAGGCCGTTCTTCACTTCGATGTTCTCGCAGATAAGACCTGACAAACCATCGTGTACCTCCAGAATCCTCACCACGGGTTTGGAGGCTATCAGACGGCGAAGTGTCTTCAACCGCACGTCGGGGGTGGTCCCTATGGCTTTGATCTCCTTGTCGAGACTTGAGGAGTTGATGCCTTTGGTGTAGGGGATTTCTACCACCTTACCTCCCCATTCCTCCATGGCCTCTATGGCTTCTAAACGCAGTTCCTGGTCCGGACCTGTCTGCCAGTCGTCACCATGGATCATGAAGTCGGGTTTCAGTCGCCGCAGGTTTGGGGCGTAACTCCATTCGTCCTGCGGTACCACACGGCTCACGCCTTTGATGTTCTCTACCACAGCGCATCGCTGTTCGTAGGTGAGGTAGGGAAGTCGTTTGTGCGAAGCAATGGCTTTGTCTGTGAACAACCCGATGATGAGGTCGCCCAGTTTCGAACCTTCCTGTATGATGTTAATCAAACCAGGGTGCATGATGTCGGCTATCATGCCGAGATAGACAGTTTTGCTCATATAAAGGATAATGTTTCTTTTGTCAATGCAATAATAGAAAGAACACGTCACTTTTTGCTTTTCTTCCAGAAGCGGAAGAAGTGTTTCATCTTCCGGCGCTGTTCGAAGTGGTGGAGTAAGGCTTCCACTTTCGCTATCGATTCGTCGGGATTCCATCCTCTGGCTTCGGCGTAGATGCCGACGAGGTAGTGGAGGAGAGGTATGATATGTGTCAGACGTATGAGATTATGCAGGCAATGTGACTGCGAGACGGGTGGAGTGAGGAACTTTGAGCGATTGATGTCGATGACTGAGAATTGGTAGTGTGCGCCATGCTTCTCATAAAGGAAATTCGACAGGTTGGTGTCGCCATGCATCACGCCCAATTCATGCAAACGGACGATGAAGGTCATGAGGTCGTGTGCAAGTTTGCCGTTGTCGTATTGAGGGTCGGTGCGTAGCACACGGCAGTCGGGATTGTTGTTCAAGGCGGAAATGAAGTAACCGTATGTAAACAATCCGTTTCTTTTCTGCTCGATATAGGCGATGGGTTGGGGGGTGTCGATGCCTAATTCAAGGAGTCGCAATGCGTATTCGTAAGCACGTCGTGCCTTCGAAGGCCGGTAAAAACTGTAGGCGAAGCGTTGAATGAAATTCGGAAACTTATAGCGCTTCACAATCAATGGAGTACTATCAGGTGCTTCAAACCGTTTCACTACGTTGCGTTCCTCATAAATCAGCGTGCCCCCGGTGTCAAACACCGAGGGAATGCTGTTGATGAACGTTGCGATATGTGCGTAGGAATCATTGACCATTATTCATTGAACATTGACCATTGGCTTCGCCTTTTGGATGTTAAGCCTTCGACTGCTTGGCCCAGTTGTCTTTCAGTCCGACGGTGCGGTTGAAGATGAGGTGGTCGGGTGTCGAGTCTTTGTCGGGGGTGAAGTAGCCGATGCGCTGGAACTGCAAGTAGTCACAAGGCTTGAACTCCTGCAAGAACTTCTCCACATAGCAGTTAGTACGGACTTCAAGCGAATTGGGATTGAGCAGTTCACGGAAGTCGCGCTCGTCGGCAGATGGGTTCTCCACCATGAACAGACGGTCGTACAGACGGACCTCGGCTGGAAGGCAGTGTTTGCAACTTACCCAGTGGAGGGTGGCTTTCACCTTGCGGTTGGCATCGGGCATACCGCTCTTGGTCTGTGGGTCATACTCGCAATAGATTTCTTCGATTTCACCAGACTCGTTCTTCTTCAGGCCTGTGCACTTCACGATGTAGGCATTCTTCAGACGTACCTCACGTCCCACGCTCAGGCGGAAGAATTTCTTCGGTGCGTCCTCCATGAAGTCCTCGCGTTCTATCCAGAGTTCACGACTGAATTCGATGTTGTGTTTCTTGCTGTTCTCGTCCTCGGGATTGTCGATGGCTTCCATTTCTTCCACCATGCCCTCGGGATAGTTGGTGATGACAAGTTTCAACGGATTGATGACTGCGCTTACTCGTGTCGCACGGGCGTTGAGATCCTCGCGGACTGCCGACTCCAGGAGTGCGAAGTCATTGAGAGCCTCATACTTCGTGTAGCCGATTTTGTTGATGAAACCACGAATGGACTCAGGGCTGTAGCCACGACGACGGAAACCGCAGATTGTCGGCATGCGAGGGTCGTCCCAACCATTCACCAAACCTTCTTTCACCAAGGCGAGCAACTTGCGCTTGCTCATCACGGTGTAAGTGAGGTTCAGACGGTTGAACTCTATCTGGCGAGGACGGTTGTCATCAAGGTCCTGGCCGTCTTTAAGCAAGTCGATGAAATAGTTGTAGAGGGGACGGTGCACCTCGAACTCCAGTGTGCAGATGGAGTGGGTCACTCCCTCAAAGTAGTCACTCTCACCATGGGCGAAGTCGTACATGGGATAGGCGTTCCATACTGTGCCGGTTCTATGGTGTGGGGTCTTGATAATGCGGTAGATGATGGGGTCGCGGAAGTGCATGTTGGGGTTGGCCATGTCAATCTTGGCGCGGAGCACCATACTGCCTTCATCGAACTCTCCTTTGTTCATGCGCTCGAATAGGTCGAGACTCTCCTCTATAGGACGGTTACGATAGGGACTGTCTGTACCAGGAGTGGTCGGAGTGCCTTTCTGCTGGGCAATCACTTCCCCAGACTGCTCGTCAATATAGGCATGACCTGTCTTGATCAGGCGCACAGCGAAGTCCCACAACTGCTGGAAGTAGTCGGAGGCGTAGTAGATGTTGCCCCACTGGAAACCAAGCCACTGTATGTCTTCCTTGATGGCGTCAACGTATTCTGTGTCTTCTCGAGATGGGTTGGTGTCGTCGAAACGGAGGTTGCAGACTCCGCCGTATCTCTGTGCGATGCCGAAGTCCATGCAGATGGCCTTGGCATGGCCGATGTGGAGGTAACCGTTGGGCTCAGGAGGGAAACGGGTCTGTATCCTTCCGCCGTTCTTGCCTTCAGCAAGGTCTTTCTCCACTGCTTCTTCCACGAAGTTCAACGATTTCTTCTCCGTTGCTTCTATTGTTTCTTCTTTCATTGTGATGAATATGTTTTTTTTAGTTGATTATTCTTGTTTTTCGGATTATCCTGCTTCAGGATATTCCAGGCTTTTCGAATTTTTCGGGTTCCAAACTTTTCTGGTTTTCGGGGCTTTTCGGATTACTTGTGACTATCTATCTTGTGGCAGATATTGATGAGCACACTGCCGAGGATGCCGGCGCACAATGAACCAAGCAACACGGCTATCTTGCCTGTGTTGCGGAGGAACTCACATATCTCAGGACTGTTCTCCCCAAACGACAGCGTATCGACAAAGATGGACATGGTGAAACCGATACCGCCGAGGCACGCCACGGCGAAGAGCATCTTCCATGTGGCGTTGCTGGGCATGGCACCAACCTTCGCCTTGATGGCGATGAAAGAGGCGATGGTGATGCCGATGGGTTTGCCAAGTAGCAGACCGAAGAACACGCCCATTCCTACGCTTCCGAGTTCAGGACTGTATTGGAAGATGTTGAAGTAGGAGAGGTCGGGGATTTCCACACCTGCGTTGGCGAGTGCGAAGATGGGCATGATGAGGTAGTTGATGTATGGATTGAGGGCATGCTCCAACCGGTAACTCATTCCGATACTGCCTTTCGACACTACGCTGAGACGACGCAGGCAGTGGCGTTGCGGACCGTTGGGGAAGGGCTCCTCGTTGTCCTTCTCTAAAATGTCCAGTTTGGCGATGCGGTTCTGGTATTGCTTGCGCTTGCGGTCGAAATAGGCGCGGTTGTAGCGGGCATCCATAGGGATGAGCATGGCCATCACTACACCCGACATCGTGCTGTGAACACCTGAGTAGTAGAACAGAATCCAGATAATCACTGCAGGAACCAAGTAACATAACATGCGCTTTTCGCCCAAACGGTTCTGGACATATACCATAACCAACAGCAGAAGGGCGATGCCCAGCAAGGGTAAGTTGATGTTCCCACCATAGAAGATGGCCACAACCAGTATGGCGCCAAGGTCATCGGCGATGGCGAGGGCGGTCAGGAAAATCTTAAGCGAAACTGGAACTTTGTCGCCCAGTATCGACATGATGCCGATGGCGAAGGCAATGTCGGTGGCTGTGGGGATTCCCCAACCTGTAGCGGCCTCTGTGCCTATGTTGAAAAGCGCATAGAACAATGCTGGAACTGCCATTCCGCCTGCAGCGGCGATGACGGGGAGAATGGCTTTCTTGAACGACGACAACTCACCGCAGACAATCTCACGCTTGATTTCCAAACCTACAGTGAAGAAGAATATCACCATCAGGATGTCGTTGATGAATTTCTCGATGTTCATGTTCCTCGGGAAAAAGAACTGGATGTCGCTCAACCCTGTCTCTGGGTTCACAGGACTCTTGACATGGATGGAGATGTCGGTTTCGAGAAAACTTTTGTATAACTCCTTCGTGAAAGGAAGGTTGGCTAAGAGCATGGCGATGATGACACACACTATGAGTGTGATGCCTGGTGCCCAGGGCTGGTCGATGAAACGACGACGTCGGATGTCGAACGACTTCAGCCCTCTGTTCCATGTGTAGATAGGGAAAAGGCGCATGATAGGTTGTTTTGATGTGATTTTGTTGAGTCCGGATTTCCGGATTTTCCGGAATTACTGGTTTTCCAGATTCTACGGAATTATAATCTGCAAATGTAGCATTTTTTTAATAAAAAAAGAGGGAAAACGCTTTTAATTTTTAGGTTTTCCCTCTTTTTCTCTTTTTATGTGTTCTGACCTGCTATTTCACCTCCCACCAGTCGAAGTTGAAGAGGTTTTTCTTCTGCATGGCATTGCCTACAAACACAAAGTAGAGGTCGTGGGTGCCTTTGGTATCCTTCAGCGATGTGGTGAACTCTGTGAACTTGTCGCGGGTGTTGGGAACGGTGACACTGCCGACACATGGCCCGTCGGGTGCGTCAAGACGTATCTCCAACTTGCCTCCGTAGAGGTGGGCGGCGCAACTCACCGTCATGCTTTTGGCACCGCTCTTGAAGTCAACTCCTTTCACCAGGATATATTCGCCCTCGTCAATGTCGGTGACGAAGAGGGTTGGATTCCATGGTCCTGATGGATTGGCGCGGGTGGTTTTCAGACCATATCCCCATGCCATCGTCTCGGCTTCAACACGGCGGAAGGGGTCGAAGGATTCCACCTGACGCAGGGTGGCATCGAGGAAATAAGGCACTTCCTGGATGGTGCCGTCGGCGTTGTACGTCATCTCGGCGGCTGACACCGAACGCTGCTCAGCATGGCGGCTGGTCTCAAGACGGAACACGTCG
>CACYEC010000332.1 GCA_902773225.1 uncultured Bacteroidales bacterium | reverse complement strand
CAGAATGCTCTTGCCGAAACGTTGGGTGTATCACAGCAGTATGTCAACAAAATACTGAAAGAACCATGATGGTTGTAGTTGTAAGATATACGAAACCCTTGATGGATAAAGGATGTAAGCCTACAACATTGGTACAACCGAGGCTTGTTAGCTTATCCAGTCTGCATATTGACTCATGGTTGTAACCAAGTTGTAATGTCAAGTTCCGATGAAATAAGACTTTCGACCCAATTACAACTACAACAATAACTCTACAAAATACACAACGATGAAAAGTCTATTTGATACAAAGATTAGTTATTACAGCAACGTAGAAGACAATGTCGGCACTGAAATCTCCCTGCGCGACTTCCTCTTCTGCAATCAGTACAAGGAACAGATAGAGCATATCCGTTCCATTACAGATGATGAACTGCAAAAGAGCCTAAAGAAACAGTTGCCTTTGGCATCCATCTCAGGCACATTTGCTCCTACAAGACATGCTGAAAACCTCGTTACCCACTCGCACCTACTCTGTATTGACATTGACAAAAAGGACAATATGGATGTGGAATGGTTTGACGACCTAAAGAACGAGTGGCACAATCTTCCTCAAGTTCTCTATGCTGCCCATAGTGTTCGCGGCAAAGGTTGGTTTGCCATCTTCCGCATTGCCTATCCTGAAAAGCATCGCGCCCAGTTCGAGGCTTTACAGCGAGACTTTGCTAACAGCGGACTGGTCATTGACAAATCATGCAAGGACGTGAGCCGGATGCGTACCATCTCCTATGACCCTGATCCGTATGTGAATGAGGATGCCACCTTATATACAAAGGTATGGGTGGAGCCTAAGCCGAAGTTCTATGTCCAATATAGCGGAAGTGATGGTATGGAACATGTGGAAAGATGTTGTCGTGAGATTGCAGCACGTGGCATAGATATTACCGCCAAATACGATGACTGGTTCTATGTCGGTGCAGCCCTGGCATCACTCGGTGAAGATGGGCGTTATTTTTTTCATTTGGTTAGTTCACAGAATGAGAAGTACAAAGCTGCGGAGACGGACAAGAAGTTCGATAATCTTCTTCGTAACGTTAACAGTATAAAAATTGGGACGTTCTTCCATATATGTTCGGAGCATGGAATCAATTGGAAGGAGGGTGGGCTATGAACATCGAGATAACAAGCTTCAATAACACCTTCATCGAATATCTCTGCTCATTCATTTGGTTCAATCAGGACAGACTGATGTCTATGATGGAGCGATACCCTATCGGTGCAACCGAGAAAGGGGAACCCGTTTTCTGGCATATCAATGTGGCGCATAAGATAACCAATGGACACATTATTACTATGGACAGTGAAACTGGCAAAGTATATGACGACAGTTGGTATTACCAAGTCGGGAAACCAATGTGTTTGTTTGGTGAGCATCTGTTGAAAGACTTCCCCTGCAAGGCCGTTGCGCTAGTTAAGGATGAAATGACTGCTGCCATTATGAGTTGCTTCTCCACGCCATACCTTTGGCTTGGGACAGGCAATGATGTGACCACTTTTGACCTAGCACCCCTTGAAGGCAGGCCCGTGATAGCTTTCCCCGACAAGGGCGAATATGACAAGTGGAAGGAAGTCCTGTCATGTGTTCCCAATATTCAGTTTCATGTTTCAGACGTGATGGAGAAATCAACTGGCGATTTTCAAAATGTCGCTCAGGTAATCCTCAGTCAGCAACCCCTACGACCAACCGAAGCTGAAGCCGCTTTGATGAGGATGGAGGAGGCCAATCCCAATATCACACTCCTCGTTAAGGCTTTTGGCTTGGAAGTGGTGAGTGTGTCTTCTCCAGACGATGATAAGAATAAGGAAACCTGTTCAACCGACAAGTCTGCATCCCAACAAAAGGCAGAAGACTCTTTAGAGAAAATCAAACTGGCCCAAGAAAAGCAATGGAACGGAAGGAACCCTGAATGCCACCAGTGCCGTCTCTCACATGAGGGCATTAACGGTACGTTTTGCGACAAACTTAATCAATACGTGGAATATGGGAAGGGTGACTGCGGCAGATGAACTTGTTCATCTTATAGCCCACTATAACTACACGCTGTGCTTACGTAGTTGTGGTCTCTCCGAGGGTGATGACCTGGACATTGCCTCCTTCAAAGGCACGACTCTCCATCTCTTGTCAAGAAGTCCTCCGTGAACTCCTGGCAGGGAGTGACTCTCTCCCTGCACCCTCCAATCAGGACTCTGTCCCGATACCCAGAATTAAAATGATTCAATAACCATATAAACAGTAAACAATATGACAACTATTTCAAAAGCATCAGACCATATTAAGCCGTGCAACATCGCACAGAGTGAGCGACACAACAGACGGGATGCCGACTACATCAAGTCCCTGAACCCTAAACGGCTTTACATTCGCACGGACCTCACCAATAGAAACGAAACTTATGTCTTATCTGGTTTGTCAGGTATCAGCCTCCAGTCATACTATGATTTTCTGAAGAACTTAGTGAAGCAGAAGACGGGTCGCGCCATGCAGGAGAAAGATGTGGAATATACGGACAAGAAAGGTCGGAAACGCATACGTCGCGGCAGCAGTCCTCTCCGTGAGGGCGTGGTGAACATCAAATCCAATACTACGATGAACGATTTGCTCCGATATGTGCAAACTGTTCACATGATGTATGGCATTACAGCAATTCAGATACACATCCACAAAGATGAGGGACACTTCGAGAATCCAGATGACGTGTCCACTTGGCAACCCAATCTTCACGCACATATCATTTGGGACTGGATGGATCATGTCACTGGTAAGTCATACAAGCTGAACGCTGAAGATATGTCGGTCATGCAGGACATGGTGGCAGAAGTACTGAACATGGAGCGTGGACAGAAGAAGTCTGAAACAGGACTCGACCATCTGGAACGTAACGACTACATCATCCAAAAGCAGGAGAGCAAGAAGAAACAACTACAAAAGGAAACCGAAAAAGTCATTAGCTCGCTGGAGAAATACTCGAAGGCTGCAAATATCAAAGAAGAAGACCTTGTAGTGCCGATACTCCAAACAGACCCTCTTGTCAAGAAAGCTATCGAGGCCATACAAGCGGAACTTGAAAAGCCCATCCCTGCGTTCGGGCAAAAAGAATGGCGTGATGAGCGGAAGAAGGCCGTGAAGAAGATACTCACGAACTTGCAGACAGAACTGTTCAATGCCAAGACATCACAAAAGCAAGACATCCTCAAACTGGGTCAGTCGCTCTATGATAAGGCCATGTCGAACGTGAAAAGCATCATCGAGCAGAATAGACAGCTGCATAAGTCCAATGAACAACTGACAACGGAAAATAAGAATCTAAAAGAGAAAATCTCCAGAATAGACGAGACCGCCATATGCAATCTTCGCAAGCAGAAGAACGATGAGATTGCCGAACTCGAAGCCGAACTTGACAAAGCCCAATCCGAGGCGAATCACTCCAACAACATTGCTTCCAAAGAACGACAGCGGGCTGACAAAGCCGAGGGGCGAGTCAAGGAAATGCTAACCATTCCTGAAATCAAGGAAATTTGGGATGCCATCCAGCAAAACAAGCGAGCCTTTTGGCAGCAAGTCGATGGTTGGATTAGCAAAGCAAAAAAAGCCATTTATGATTTTGCCAAAGATTATGAACATAGCGTGTTTACAGAGAAATATATACACCCCATCAGCTGGGGCATCATGGGGCAGGCACTTAAAGACAACCTTGACGCATCCGATAAGGTGCAGCGTATGACAGCAACCCATAATCTGATGGTAGATATATCATGGAAAGGAACGACCGACCTTATGAGTGACCTTGCTCAGACACGTACCAAACAGCTTTGCGAAGAAATGAGCGTCCCCAAGGAACTGATGAAAAACCTACTCCTTGCGACTGGTGGCCGTGGTGGTGTCAGCACAAGTGGAGGTGGTTCTAATAATGAGCTAACCAATTGGGACGGTACCAAGAAACGTAATGGGTGGGGAGTCGGTTGAATCCGATAAATAATAACAGAATAGAGATATGATGACATCAATAAAGGTGAAGTTCAGACCTTCTACGGTAGAGGGTAAGGAGGGAGGCATCTACTTCCAGATTATCCATAACAGGGTTGTTCGTCAGTTGAATACGGACTACAAAATCTTCGCAACCGAATGGGATGCGGAGGCAGAATCCGTTATAGTTACGGGCAATCGTTCCAATATCCTATTGGGTATCAGGGAACGGCTGGAATGGGACATTGCCCGATTGAAGAAAGTTGTTCGGCAGTTAGAAATAGAACGTCGCAGATTCACGGCAGACGATGTAATCACTGTATTCCACAGAATGACGAAGGAAGCCTCCCTCTTCACCTTTATGCATGGTGTCATCGCTCAGTTGAAACAATTGGGCAAAATCAGAACCTCAGAGACCTACACT
>CACYEC010000331.1 GCA_902773225.1 uncultured Bacteroidales bacterium | reverse complement strand
TTCCGCATAGCGGCCGCATAAAGGATGCAGAAATATTCACTCCGCCCCGCATTTTCTGCATACCATCCCACAAATTGGGAAAATATGTAACAAGAAAGCGACCCGCAGCCATGTAAATGCAAAGTGCTAATCTCGCTTCATGGGTAGGGTCTTTGCTTGTCAAAGACCGCGCGACATGGGGCGGCACATGACAATCGCAAAGTAATCCGACGAATTCGGGTTAGCATAAGTTTACGAAACTTTCCAATCTTTGCTTGATTCCTTCAAAATCCGTATTCAAGTCCAAGGTACGAATAAATAGAGAATATCCATCTCTATGATTTATTGTAGCATCATCAAAGTCATCATTCTTTGTCTTTGCATATAAAAGCATTCCATCCACATTATGATGATGTTCTCTATCATATTCATCAACGTAGGTACGAATCTGATAAAGGTTATTATTACGAATAGTTTCCTTGCCGTATTGCTGCTGCAATATCTTGGAGTAGTATTTCGTATCAATTATGAGAATCCTTTCACCCACTGTCAGCAAGATATCCGTTTGCATAATAGGTAGAACAGAAGTGTCTGTTGACTCTTCTATTATATTCCAACCTATCTGGGCAGCACAAGGATTAAACTCCGGATGGTGCTTCTTATAATACGACAAGACAAACTTCTCAAACAATCTGCACAAATGATCATCCGAGAATGACTGCATCTTGAAGTTTCCATTTTCTGTTGTCAGCAGCCACTCCCTCACAATAAAGTAACAGATATATAGCAACATCCTGTAGTTCTTGTTATTGCGGTCGAATCTGAGGCGGTCCCAATGAATTGCATGAATATCTATGACACTCACATCTTGGAAGAATAACATCAGCTTCTTCAGCTTCACTTTTGTTTCTTTCTTTACCTCAGAATGCTTCAGTAAAATGTGAGTTGTAGCCACAAGAATCTGATTGTAGATATTATCTTCTGTCAGCACGTCAAAATCACAACTTATCTGTTGATTATTTCGCATCCTGTTTCTTATGGTTTCACTCATATTTATCTTGCCTCTTACCGTCAGCAATGACTCGTTATGCGAAACATATCCCCGATAAAGTCCTTGTTTCAACTGGTAAGATATGCCTCGACCTAATATCTCAGCAAAGAGGTCATAGATATCATCAAACGCCTCGCCTTCTATTTCTGCATAGTTATTCTGCCTAAGTTCCTGAAACGCATAGGCAAGCATATAATAGATATTACGTATCAGTATGCCTCTATCTTCTGTCATTTAATGGCATTTCTTAACTTTTGGGCTTCGCTATTAAAGCGCTCATCGTTGTCGAACCAATACTCCCTAAGCATAGGAATAATGTCATATTCTACAATGCTCACTAAATCATAATCGCTTTCTAAATCGCAAAGATAGCTATGACCTATACAGAATCCAGTTCCAAGAGAATCGTCGTCTGCTATCACCTTGTTCAACGCGATAAGCGCCTGAATCAACTTTTCAAGACGTATGTCACGCAGATTTTTTATATAATCCTTGAATCCTGAATTCTCAAAAGCTGGCTTCATTTCATAGAAGCTAAAACGTCTGCGCAACGCGTAGTCTATCATTGCAAGTGAACGGTCTGCCGTATTCATCATACCAATCAGATAGACATTTGAAGGAACGGCAAACCTTCTGTCGGCATAAGATAGTTGTATTGGAGTATCTCGATAGTCTTTCTCTATCATCATCAGCAGTTCACCAAATATCTTGCTCAAGTTACCACGATTTATCTCATCAATGATAAAGAAATACTCATGTTCCTTGTCAGTTTCTGCCTTTCTGCAGAATTGATAGAAGATACCTTCTTTCAGGTCAAAACCACCATTCTCGTTTGGCTTATATCCCAACACAAAATCCTCATAACTATAATTCTGATGGAACTGAACAACCTCTATTCTGTCATCATCCTTTTCGCCCATTATGGCATAAGCCAATCTTTTTGCCGCAAAGGTCTTTCCAACACCTGGAGCACCTTGCAGAATGAGATTCTTCTTGCAACTCAATAGAGACTTCAATGTTTGCAATTGACGCTCATCCACAAACACATCCTTCAAGAAGTCTCTGTCAATATAGACTTCATTATTCCCCACCTCTGTATCAGATTCAGGGTTCTCTTTGCGGATAAGACGCATTATTTCTTCATACTCATCTGAAGTGAGTTGAAAGAGACTACCTTGACAACGACTCTTTACAGGTTCTGATTTCTTGAGAATTGGATTATTAAAAATCTCAGAATAAGGAACAGGCGATTGTAGCTCTTCCGTCTTTCTTATATATAAGACTTCGCCATCCGTTTCTGACACCACACGTCCGAGGGCAACAATTTGGAGTACAGGAGTGGATTCATAAGCTATCACTAAATCGCCAGGCTTCGCTTCATAAAAATGCTTGAAGATATGCCTTTTATGTCCTTCCTCATTATAAAGTGTATAATCTACATCTTCACCTAAGTCCCAATCATAAGAAGGACTCCAAATTTTGGGACTACCAGTTAACCACCAATAATGAATACCTGACAAATCAACAGCAGATTCTTGTCCCTCTATCAGATTATTTAAACTCTCAACATACTCATTATACTTTGTGATATTGGTTAAGGTCTTCATGGCGTTCTTTTCTGTCGTTTCCCACTCTCCTACATGAATCCATCGAACCTTTCTTACATGCTTGTAATCATTTCGGCCCGCATCAAAAATATAGTCAGATGTTACCACACCTCTACCTACTATTTTTGTCAATCCCTTCTTGGCAAATACTATATCGCCTTCCTTCATTTCGCGAGAAAATTGCCACACAGCCAAAGAGTCATTCTTAGCACTGCCATCAGTTGGATAATACTTCTTTATCTCAGACCTAACATCCTCGCGAGTCCTATATTTCGACACATCGCCAAGTTTATCCCAGCCAATGCATATAATGCCTTCCTCTTGACATTCCAGCCACTTAGAAGCATTCTCACCGGGAGCATACATCCAGTAGTTTACAGAATCTTGTTTATGCAAATCTCCTTTACTTGCCTCATCATTTTGTTTATATGTCATCTGCGAGAATTCTGCATAATTACGGCAGTCGATTTCTCCTGACTTCATTTTAGCATCAACTTGCTTCAATATATTCTCATACTCGTCATAACTAACGAATTTACCACCCTTGAATGACGCTATTCCTAATATCTCCAGTTTCTTACGATTGTTGCCGTCAAAAGCAAGAAATCTATCTGGACGAATCCAGAACAGGCCCATAGTAATATTATATTTAATTAGGAATTGGCCATTTAAAGCATTATATGCATCCTCAATATCTTTATCAAGAACCGCACACTCAAACAACTCCCAAAGTCTATCAATATCACTTTCTACCCTATCTTCTTCAAAACCAATAAAATTTGACCTTTGGTTATTCATTTCTGGCACACCCGTAAAATCTTGTGGGACTGATGCAGAAATATCTAAGAAACTCTTGAATTGCTTACAAAGTTCGAACTTTTTATTGTATGTAATTCCACGATTAATAATCGCCATTACCGTGAAAGGGTCTGTATCAGAAACACGTCTGCCGTCAGTACCATCTTTGAAATGCTTGATAAGACTTCCATCAATGTTATCATATATCCAGTTTACCAGCGGAGTTCTGTTGTCTCTATACTTCAAGAGTTTCTTAGCAAACTCCATAAAAAAGGGGATCCAAGAGAATGTCATATTATTTATTTGATTTTAAAGTCTAACCTTAAAGAACACTACCCTACCTCTCGAAAAACTATGTTTCTGCCTACAAATATACAAAAAAGCGCAATAACATCCGTGCTATTTATAAAAAAACTTGCCTGTGCCATAAATGTCCGCAGGCATCGCGTTATTGAGGAGGAGACGATTTAAGGTTGTCGGTTTT
>CACYEC010000330.1 GCA_902773225.1 uncultured Bacteroidales bacterium | reverse complement strand
TCCGTCGGCATTGAAGTAGTTCGGGGCGAAAACGCCATTATACATGGTTGAAGCACCGGCAACACTTTGACCTGTACCGCGGCAAAAGATTGAAAGAACCACCCAGTCGCCTGCCTTCGGCTCACCTTGTTTTTCTCTCACATCGATATACATGCCGTTGATGGAAGCTTGATATTCTTCCTGCCAGTCGGCCATGCGTTTACGGTTCATGTCCTCATCCTGCTTGCCGTTACACCGAGTCCAAGGTCCATTGGATTCCGGACCGAAGAAACTGCATATCTTGTCGTAGTCCCATCCTTGTGCCACCGCAGTCGTACGGTCGGGAACTCCTGCCGCATACCCCGCGCCGGGTATTACCGCTACACGGTCTGTGATTGGAGTCAGGCTTTTGAAATCAAAGACATAATGGGTACGGTCTTGTACGGCGTCCTCACCGGGTTGAGCCACGATGTCAGCAATCCTGACGAGGACGGCGGACACAAACTGGTCGGTAAACAGAAAATGGTCGTACGCCGTGGGACCGAATGTGGAAGAGGGAGCATTCGTCCTTTGCAAAGGCAGTTCCAGTTTGATGGTGCCGCTGACCATATCGTCAGCCGTTATGGGCGTTACGCTGAACGACAGTTCTTTGCTTGCAGCTTCATCATTCGGGTCAATAGTATTTAGGAGCGGAGGCCAATGCGAAGTCATTGTTGCATCGACCTGAAACCCGCCAGGAACCTTTGCCGCTGCTTTCAGAACCTTCTTCATCAGCTTGATCCAGTTGTCGGTACCCCATCCGTAGATACGCGTATCCTCGTTGTAATATCGCACACCGTTGGTCATAATCATTGCCACTTCCACACCGCCAAAACCCTTTGCCGCAAGTTCGGAAATCTGTTTCTCGATAAAATCGTTATCGTCCTCACCAGCCGAGGCATCGGGAAACCACATACGAGCCATAGGCTTTGCATGGGCATCCGGGGCAAGGAAACCTTCAATGACAGTCTCGCTTTCATGCACAACCTGGCAGAACCCTGAAGACGGAGTCAGCAATGCCACAACCATTAAAACTCCCGGCAAATACTTGCCGATGGCTTGTACGAAGAGACGTTTCTTATCCATAGTAAAAAAACACACTACACTTTAGTTTTCTTGATGATTCTGCGCTTGCAGATTTAGATATAATTCTGGAATTATAAACCAATCGAGATAAAAATGTGACAAATTGCCCGAAGCACGTAAAGGACTGTAGCCCTGACCGTCAAGTTGAGAGAGGTCGGCCTTCTGTATCCACGTCCTGCAAAGAAGTAGCCTTCATGCCCCCGTTAGTGGAGAGTGCGAGCACCGGCGAGTTAGGTTGCAGAGGATAGATGCCTGTCTGTGCTTACCGCAAGGCTCCTATCCGAACAACTCACGGAGAGCTTCCTCCACCTTGCGCACGGGAGTAACCTCGATGGAGAGTTTCTTGAGGTCGAGCCCCGACAAGTTGGCCTGCGGGATGATGATTTGCTTGAAACCCAGTTTGTCGGCCTCTGCTATTCGCTGATGGATGCGGCTGACGGGGCGAATCTCACCACTCAAGCCCACTTCACCCGTCATGCAGATGGTCTTTTCGATGCCTGTATCAACATTACTCGACAAGACAGCAGCAATGACGCTGAGGTCGATGGCTGGGTCGGTGACTCGGATTCCTCCTGCGATGTTCAGATAGACATCTTTCTGAGCCAACTTGAAACCCACACGTTTTTCCAACACTGCCAGCAGCATATTGAGACGACGGAGGTCGAAACCTGTGGCCGAGCGCTGTGGCGTGCCGTAAGCCGCAGTACTCACCAATGCCTGTGTCTCGATGAGCAATGGACGAACCCCTTCGATGGCCGACGCCACAGCAATGCCGCTGAGTCCCTCGCCACCGTCATCGATATCGGTGATGAGCAGTTCCGACGGATTGGACACCTCGCGCAACCCATTTCGTTTCATCTCGTAGATGCCGATCTCGTCGGTGCTTCCAAAGCGGTTCTTGATGCTACGGACAATTCGGTAGAGATAATGCTGGTCGCCCTCGAATTGCAACACTGTATCGACCATGTGCTCCAGTATCTTGGGACCTGCAATGGAACCTTCCTTGTTGATATGCCCGATGATGATGACAGGAATGCCACTCTCTTTGGCGAACTTCAGCAGAAGGGCTGTGCACTCACGAATCTGGCTGATGCTTCCAGGCGATGTCTCGACATTCTCTGTGGCTATGGTCTGGATGGAGTCGATGACCACAAGGTCGGGACGGACGTTTTCGATGTGGTCGAAAATTTTCTCAATGACCACCTCACACACTACCTGACAATCCGATTCAGGTACAAAATTCCCCTCTTCACTCT
The DNA here is from genome assembly GCA_902773225.1 of uncultured Bacteroidales bacterium. GTDB lineage: Bacteria > Bacteroidota > Bacteroidia > Bacteroidales > Bacteroidaceae > RUG11857. The sequence goes on along the minus strand of CACYEC010000330.1, from coordinate 8,195 downwards.
CGCACAGGCGGTCGGCACGGAGTTTGATCTGGCGGGCGCTCTCCTCACCACTCACATACAACACTTTCAAGCCCTTGAGACGAAGTGCAGTCTGAAGAATCAACGTGGATTTGCCAATACCTGGCTCACCGCCAATCAGCACCAAAGAGCCCATGACCAGACCGCCACCCAACACACGGTTGAGTTCGTTGTCGTGCAGGTTGATACGCGGATCCTCGGATGTCTGTATCTCACGGATGGAAACAGGACTCGAGATGGTGGAACTCGAGTAGGACTGAGATGCCTTCTTCTGCGACGTGTTTTTTCCAATACGCTGCTCCACAAACGAATTCCACTCACCGCACGACGGACATTTGCCAATCCACCGAGGGGAGTCGTAACCACAATTGGCGCATACATATGCTATTTTTTCCTTTGCCATATACTTGAGAGATGATTCGGTCGTTTGAAAAAATCTTCTGTGACACAGAACTCATTGGCAAAGTTAGCAATAAAAAGCCACAAATTGAAGCGAAACACAAACTAAAAAAGTGTGCAATATGCATCACGCTGACAATCAGCCAATTAAATACTTTTAATAAATATAGGTGCAATTTTTACCGAATTTATCATTGATTATTTTCAACTTTTTGCTACCTTTGCATTTGGAAAAGGGTAAGAAGCATGTAAAAACAGGATGAACAGGCATGAAATGAATGTCCATTGACATGAACTTACACCCATTCAACCCTTTAACACAAAAGTAAGAGGAAAGAACAATGGCAGTTTCCAAAACGAGAGAACTACTGGTGGACGTAGCACGTCAACTCTTCGCCAAGAATGGCTTAGAGAACACCACCATGAACGACATTGCCCGGGAAGCGGGCAAAGGTCGCCGAACACTCTACACCTACTTCAAAAGCAAGGAAGAGATCTACTACACCGTGATAGAAACCGAGTTGCGCCGTCTGTTTGAGAGGATGAACGACGTTGCACAGCGCGACATGCCCCCTGAAGACAAGATTGTGCTGCTCATCTTCACCCATCTCGAGGCTGTGAAAGAAATCGTTTACCGGAACGGAAACCTGAGGGCTGAGTTCTTCAGGAACATCTGGGGAGTGGAAAAGGTCCGCAGGAATTTCGACCGCAGCGAGATGGCCATTTTCCGCCGTGTGCTCAACGAAGGTGTCGATAAGCGGGTGTTCGACATTAAGAACGTACGTTTGACCGCCGAACTGGCCCACTACTTCCTCAAGGGGTGTGAGACACCCTACATCTACGGACACCTGACGACCAACGTGGAGGAAATCCACACGTTTGTCCGCAGGCTTGTACGACGTTCTATTGGACATCATTACATTGACTGAGAATCAACAACTATTATCAACTATTATAAAAAACGAAAAGATCTATGGGATTATTAACTGGTAAGACAGCCTTGATTACAGGCGCAGCAAGAGGTATTGGCAAAGCAATAGCATTGAAATTTGCCGAGGAAGGTGCCAACATCGCATTCACCGACCTTGTGATAGACGAGAACGGCAAAGCGACTGAAGAGGAGATTGCAGCCAAAGGTGTGAAAGTCAAGGGTTATGCCTCCAATGCAGCAGACTTCGCTCAGACAGAGGAAGTGGTGAACCAGGTGAAGGAGGAATTCGGCAGCATCGACATCCTCGTCAACAACGCAGGCATCACCAAGGACGGCTTGATGCTCCGCATGACTGAGGCACAGTGGGACGCCGTGATAGCAGTGAACCTGAAATCTGCATTCAACTTCATCCATGCATGCACACCGATTATGATGCGCCAGCGTGGCGGAAGCATCATCAACATGGCCAGTGTGGTAGGTGTTCACGGTAATGCCGGCCAGTCGAACTATGCCGCTTCCAAGGCTGGTCTGATTGCCCTTGCCAAGAGCATCGGCCAAGAGATGGGTCCCAAGGGCATACGCGCCAACGCCATCGCTCCTGGATTCATCGAGACTGCCATGACAGCAGGACTGAAGCAGGATATACGCGACGAATGGATGCAGAAGATTCCACTCCGCCGTGGCGGTCAGGTAGAAGACATCGCCAATGTGGCCACCTTCCTTGCCAGTGACATGTCAAGTTACGTAAGCGGCCAAGTGATACAGGTGGACGGTGGAATGAACATGTAAAACACATGCTCGTACTCTACGAAGACAATCACATCATCATCGTCAGCAAAACCTGCAACGAGATAGTGCAGGGCGACAAGACGGGCGACCGTCCGCTCTCAGACGACGTCAAGGACTACATCAAGGAGAAATACCACAAACCAGGTGAGGTCTTCCTTGGTGTAGTCCACCGTTTGGACCGTCCTGTGAGCGGCATCGTGGTGTTCGCGAGAACCAGCAAGGCTCTGACCCGACTTAACGAAATGTTCCGCAAAGGGGAAGTGCAGAAAACCTACTGGGCCATCACACAAGAGCGTCCTCCCCAAGTCGAGGGCACCTTGAGAAACTGGCTCGTGAGGAACGAGAAGCAAAACAAATCCTACGCTTACGACTCGGAACGCACCGGCGCAAAACTCGCCATGCTCGACTACCGACTGATTGGGCAAGCAGACCACTACTATCTGATAGAGGTGGACTTGAAGACAGGACGCCACCACCAAATACGATGCCAACTGGCTCATTTAGGCTGCCACATCAAGGGTGACCTGAAATACGGCGCCAAGCGAAGCAACCCCGACGGAGGTATCTGCCTACTGGCCCGAAGGGTTAGTTTCATACATCCTGTGTCGAAGAAGACCATCACGGTAGAGGCACCCCTGCCCGACGACAACCTTTGGCGCGCCATAGCAAGCACTATCTCCCAACCTGATACCCCTCAGGACCATCAAGGGGTAGAACTCAATGAGTGAACCATGACTACGGGTAAAAAGACCAAAAACAAATACAACAAAAAGAAGTTCCTTTTGACCTTCGCCATCGCAGTGGCTGCCATGGCAACGGTACGCCATGCGGCTGGCATCAAAGTGGATATCTCCACGCACGAACTGAATACAGACAGGGAAGAAAACACCCTTTATGCCAACGTCGAAGAAGTCGATTGGGGCAGTTACGACAGTTCGGTGCTCGACCCTGACAACCAAGTTGAAGAGGAAGAGGGATACAATAACACAGAGGAACCTGAAGACGAGGTTGCATCGTCCGATGAGGACTCCCTGGAACATGCCTCGATAGACAGCATTCAGAGCGAAAGCATACAGCAGGTGGAAGAAGAGCAAACGCTCACTCCTTCTGGCAAGACACGTCCCCGCACAAGAATACGCGGTGTGCTGAGTTATAGCCAATGCTTCCCTGACAGTAATTACCTCCAAATACAAGCCGCCAACCAAAACGGTGTGCAACCACAGCAGAGCCGTGATCATGTCAGACAACTGGTAATCGACAACGCATTGGTCAACATCACCAATTCACCCTATTACTACGTGGAGCACCTGAGCCACAGCATGCCCTATCTCGTACCTAAGGCCCAACACCTCCTCAACACCATAGGCATGAACTTCGTGGACTCGCTATGTGCCAAAGGACTGCCACCACACATCATTATGGTGACATCGGTCTTGCGTACGGCAGATGATGTGTCGAAACTTCAGCACGGCAACCCCAATGCAGTGAGCAATTCCTGCCACTGCTATGGCACAACCGTCGATATCTCATACGTCCGTTTCATACCCATCCAGACAGATTTCAACGGTGACATTCCCGAACCCACACGCTATGAGGAGAAATTGAAGATGGTGCTTTCAGAAGTGCTTTACGACCTTCGACAGCGTGAGATGTGCTACGTCAAATACGAAAAGAAACAAGGTTGCTTTCACCTGACAGTCAGATAAAAAATGCGCTATTTCATCTACCTTTCCTACGACGGGAGCAACTATCACGGATGGCAAATCCAGCCTAATGCCAACAGCGTGCAACAAACCCTCAACCAGGCGTTGACCACCATACTCCAAACGGAGGTGACGGTGACTGGCGCTGGACGTACTGACACCGGGGTGCACGCTCGACTGATGGTTGGCCATTTCGACCTGACTCTGAAAGAGAGGGAGAACGCCTTTGAGAAAGGACAGAAGATCAAGGAACGGGTGAACAGTCTCCTTCCTTGGGACATCGCTGTGCAGAGGGTGGTTCCCGTGAAGGACACGGCCAACGCACGGTTCGACGCCACCTCAAGAACCTACAAATACTACATTTGCAAGAATAAAGACCCTTTCAGCCATCAATACGCTTGCCAAATACGCGCTACATTAGACTACGCGCTGATGAACAAGGCATGTCAGTTGCTGTTCCAATACACCGACTTCACCAGTTTCAGCAAACTCCATACCGATGTGAAGACCAACAACTGCACCATCATGCACGCAGGATGGGAACAACAGGACGACAACCTCTGGGTCTTCACCATCAAGGCCAACCGTTTCCTTCGCAATATGGTGCGTGCCATTGTCGGCACATTGGTGGATGTGGGCCTTCACAAGACCGACCTTGAAGGCTTCTGCCGTATCATCGAAGGTAAGAACCGGTGCATAGCGGGACAAAGCATGCCTGGAAAAGCCTTGTTTCTCACCGATATAGAGTATCCAAACGAACTTTTTTTCTAAAACCGAACCCTTTCACCCGTCATGTGGTTGTTATTGGCATTCTCATCAGCAATTCTGCTGGGTTTCTACGATGTGTCGAAGAAAAAATCACTTCGCGACAACGCTGTGATTCCCGTCTTATTTCTCAACACCCTATTCTCCAGCCTTATCTTCCTGCCGTTTATCGTCTTATCATCCAATGGATGGATTGAAGACACATCGCTGTTCTACACTCACAGTTACGACTGGACGCAGCATAAATACATAGTACTGAAGTCTCTAATCGTACTCAGTTCTTGGATTTTCGGCTATTTCGGCATCAAGCATCTCCCCATCACCATCGTAGGTCCCATCAACGCCACCCGACCGATGATGGTCCTGATAGGCGCGTTGATTATCTTCAGCGAGCACCTCACCCTGTTCCAATGGTTAGGTGTGCTGACCGCCATCTTCTCATTCTTCTATCTCAGTCACAGCGGGAAAAAAGAAGGTATCGACTTCAAACACGACAAATGGATAGTGTTTGTAGTGCTGTCGAATGTGCTGGGTGCATTGAGCGGCCTGTACGACAAGTATCTGATGGCCAGTCCATCGACTGGCGGAATAGGATTGGACAAAATGGCTGTTCAGTCATGGTACAACATCTACCAATGCTTTCTCATGGCCACAATGCTGATGCTGTTGTGGTGGCCCACCCACAAGAAAACCACCCCCTTTCATTGGGACTGGTGGATTATCCTTATATCGGTGTTCCTGTCGGCAGCCGACTTCGTTTATTTCTATTGCCTCAGTCTCGACGGATCGATGATCAGCATCGTGTCGATGATACGCCGTGGAAGTGTGGTGGTGTCGTTCCTTGTAGGAGCGATGGTGTTCAAGGAGAAGAACCTGAAATCAAAAGCCATCGACCTCTCACTCGTCATTCTGAGCATGATCCTGCTCTACATCGGCTCCAAATATGGGATTTAACCTCACGGTTCAAAAGGCGATGAAGTTCAGAAAACCGCCCTCCAGGTTGAACCTATCACCCATCGGTTGGTGAAGAGGTCGGAGAAAGAGTGGTTATAGTCGCAGTAAATGCCCAGTAGGCATTTGCTCGACGAGCGCACCATGTCAATGGATATGCCTCCTCCCACCTCAGCGCACTGCTCGCTGGGGAAGGACAAGAACGTAGCGCCTGTATTCCTGTCCACAACATGCTCGGAAACAAAGAAACGCCCACCTGCGTACATTCTCGCACCAAAACGAACGGAGGGTATGGGGTTGGCAGAGATTTTCACACCTCCATTCAAATGGTAGAAATCGAGATTGAAACCACTAAGTTCGGGCACATCGGACGTAAGGCTCCTCGCACTTACCTTGGCCTGCGCGCTCGACACTCGTGCCATGGCCTCCAACCCAATATATTTGTTGAAATAATAGCTGCCCTCCATTCCTGCCGAGAGAGTGGCGCCTGTGGAGAAACTGAGCGTACCGTTGAAATCGGCAGGCAGTAGGTACGAACTTGTGGGTATATCGGTATGTCCGGTTTCCATGGCCGTAAGCAGAGTGAAGGTCGAAGGCTGTTGTATAAACTTGTAGTTACGGAGGAGTTCCGCCTGTGTGAGTTCCTCTTGTCGTATTCCTTTCCCTTGCATAATCTGGTCGGTGATGAAATAGGCCAAGCTGGTGGACATCATACCTATTCCCGCTCCCATGAAAGTGTCGTTGACCCAATGCCGGTTGTGCTGGTAGCGGAGGAACTGAGTGGCTGTAGCGAAAGAATAGCCTCCTACAGTTATCCAGGGACTGAGGTAGCCAAACTCACGGTCGAGGATAGCGGCTGAGGCAAAGGCAAGACTGCAGTGCCCTGACGGAAATGAATGATTTCCTCCGTCTGGACGCTTCTCTTCCACTGCTGACTTGAGCCCGTAAGTTAGTCCTGAAGACAGTGCAAGAGCTATGGCATTGGCGGTGAGCATGCGTTCTGTCGTGCTCTTGGCTTTCACCCCAGCCATATGCATCGCCCAAGAGGCTCCGAGAGGGACAACAGCCACCCCATACTCCCCCAGATTGCTTCCCGAGGTGTTGAATATACCTTCCTTATTGCGGAAATGCTTTTCTGTGAACGTGGTGTAGGTGCCACGTATCAGATAGGCTATGCCATCAAAATGGAGTTTGCGTTCTTCCTCATAACGGCGTAATTTATAGAGCGTCATGACTGTACCGACGGATTTCTTGAGTTCCTCTTGCTTGATGATGTTTTCCACTTCCTTAAGGTAATCTTCATCAAGTTCCCGATAGGTGCTTGTATTGGATTTCCTAGAACGAGGCGATGCTGAGAAATCAGGTATTTTGAGTTTCTCGGCTTTCCTGTTCTCCTCATCCTGATTGACGCTATCGACAGCCGACTGCGCCACCGAGAGGATGGAATCGACGGAAAAAACCTGTGCGTGCGAGTGAACGCAACACAACAATATTGTTAATAAGAGGATATACTTGTTCATGTTCAGCTACGCAAAGGTGTGAAACCATTTAACCAATACAATATGCAAAATTAGCGTTTTTTTCTCTCTTATCATTGTTCTGTGACAGCAATTTCGTAATTTTGCAGATAATTATGAATCTGTTCCCTCAATACAACAATGATTGAATCAAGGACTCAGATAAAACTGGAAGATAATGGGAAAAATACTGACAATACTCTTTCTGGCACTCGCCACTTCGACCAAAGCCCAAACCCTGCGCCAGGTGTTCACCCTGATGCCCGACAGCATTGTACCACTGCTTTCCAAAGTCAACCGCGAAGACGGCATGGACTACTTGGACAACGACATGCCACTCGACGTGACCAACAAACTGGGCAACATCACCACCATCAGCGGGGAGAAGAACAGATACATCGACATTAACACCGCAAGCAAGGCATGGACCAGACTGATGCTACTGCCTTCCGAAGCGGGCGACACCCTTATTTGCCTGGTCAAGACGGTCAGCATCGACAAGGCACGCGACAGCCAGATACATTTCTACGACAAGGAATGGAAACCCATGAACACCTCCGACTTCGTCAACATGCCCACAGTGGAAAGTTTCATGACTTTCAACGACTCCATCGATGAAGAAGAACGAACAAGACTGACCAAGAAAATCGACATCCCATTGATTGAAATCTCGGCCAACTACGAGAAATCAAGCGGCCATGAAAACGATGCCCCCACCCTGACCTTCAAACTCCATTCACCTGCTTACATGAACGAGGAGGACTGCAAACTGGTCACGCCCTACATCAAAGACAACATCAAGATGCGGTGGAACGGCAACAGATTCGAGCATTGAGCCTCACCGTCAGCACCACTTACTATTATATAAATAGGTAAAAGAGCACACAAACAGAGAACCAACAAAAAAACAGGCATGCAACCTTATATGGTACTGATGCCTGTCTTTTTAAGTGAAAGGGGAAACAGAATTATTTCTTCTTGAGCACAGCGTAGCGGTTCATGAACTTATCAACACGTCCTGCAGTATCGACGAGTTTAGCCTTACCTGTGTAGAAAGGGTGTGAAGTGCTGGAGATTTCAATCTTCACCACTGGATACTCCTGACCCTCGAAAACCTCAGTC
>CACYEC010000329.1 GCA_902773225.1 uncultured Bacteroidales bacterium | reverse complement strand
GTCGCCAACATCCGCATTCCCGAAGACGCCACTGGGCAAATCCACATCATCTGCGAAGTGCACGACGATGGTCCATTCCATCTTGTGGCCTACCAACGTATCATCATCCAATGTAATCCATAACCACTTAAAAACTATGCGCAACATTACATCAACCTTATGGAAACGGTTCGCATTGATCTGCGTGCCTGCCTGTTTTTATTTCATTTTCATCCTTATGACAACATCTTGCACCAACCCGCAGAAAGAGACGCCCCAGCAAGGTCTCTCCACAGTTGGAAATCCTTACATGCCACTTTGGGAACATATCCCAGACGGTGAGCCATACGTTTTTGAAGACCCCGACCAGCCCGGCAAGTACCGTGTGTATGTCTATGGGTCGCACGACGACATGATTACAGGCTACTGCGGCCGCGACCAAGTGGTCTGGTCGGCTTCAGTCGATAGTCTCAACAACTGGCGCTACGACGGCGTTATCCTCGTGGTAGATAAGAACGCCAACGGTGAGCCCTTCGATTCTGTGGGTACCGCCGATGTGCTTTATGCACCGGATGTGACGCTGGTGACCGATGCAGACGGCAATAAGACCTACTACCTGTTCCCCAACGACCAGACGGGTTACCGCAACGGATTAATCGCAAAGAGCAGCCGTCCAGATGGTCCCTTCGAGGTGTGCAACTGGAGCAAAGAGAACCCCAATCAGGTGGATGGTGTTCTCCAGTTCGACCCAGCCGTCTTTGTGGACGACGACGGACGCGTTTATGGCTACTGGGGCTTTGAACGTTCTTATGCCTCGGAGTTTGACCCGATGACAATGGCAACAGTGAAGCCAGGCACCAAGATTGTGGAGGACATGATTTCCGGTCGCAACCAACCAGGCCAGTTCCGCTTCTTCGAGGCCTCCTCTATCCGCAAAATCAAAGACAAATACGTGTTCATCTACAGCCGATTCACAGAAGACGGTGAATTCGGACTTCCCACATCCAACTACACACTGGCCTACGCCTACAGCGACAATCCATTGGGTCCATTCACCTATGGTGGAACCATCATCGACGGCCGTGGACGAGAGAAAGACGAGTCGGGCAACGTGATTGCATCCGCCACACCCGACGGCAACACGCATGGAAGCATTTGTGAAATCAACGGCCAATGGTATGTGTTCTACCACCGCCAGACCGGCACCGACGAATATGCCCGTCAGGCCATGGTGGCTCCTATCAGCGTGAAAGTGGAAGAAGGTCCAGGCGGCCAAGTGACGATTTCGGAGGGTGAGTACAACTCCAATGGTTTCGCCCTGGAAGGCCTCAATCCCTTTGAGCGTCATTCTGCTGGTATCGCTTGCTGGTACACAGGCCCCAAACCCGCCACCCATGAGTGGCCGAACAACACGTTCTATGGTTCATACGTTGCAGCGGGATACGGAGGTGATGAAGGCATGACCAAGGAGGAAGCACTTGCTTCAACCAAGAAGTACGCCGCGCCTTACGACCTGCGTTACAACACCAACCCTGTGGTCAACAACACCGACGGTTCCATCGTGGGGTACAAGTATTTCCGTTTTGATGCTTCTCGTATGGACGAAGAGTTGCACCTGCGTCTGCGCCTTATCCCCGAAGGTATCGACGGCACAATAGAAATCATGGCCGACCGTCCATGGGCATCACAAGGAGGGAAACCCATCGGCAAGATAGAGTTGAAGTCGAACATGCCAAAGACATCGACAGAGCTGACTGTATCCATCGACAATCCCGAAGAATTGGTAGGTCTGCATGCCATCTTCTTCAAATTCTCTTCTGCAACGAAAGAGCAGTCTATCTGCACGCTTGAGGACTTTGTATTCGAATGAAAAATTAACATCTATGAAGAACCATTTACTGGTATTAACCACTATCACCGTCCTGGTAGGCTGCACCACCGCACCACAGGAGGCTTACAAGAATCCGAAACTAAGTGCGGCTGAACGCGCCGCCGACCTCTGCTCACGCCTGACCATCGAACAGAAAGCATCATTGATGATGGACCGTTCACCAGCCATCGACTCACTTGACATCCCGCAGTTCGAGTGGTGGAACGAGGCATTGCACGGTGTGGCCCGCAACGGCACCGCCACCGTCTTCCCCATCACCATGGCCATGGCGTCGTCGTTCGACGACCTTTTGCTCCACAAAGTCTATACCGCTGTGAGCGACGAGGGACGCGCCAAAAACACCGAGGCCAAACGCAACGGCGACATGCGCCGCTACAGAGGCCTCTCGTTCTGGACCCCCAACATCAACATCTTCCGCGACCCTCGCTGGGGACGCGGCCAAGAGACCTACGGAGAAGACCCCTACCTCACCACCCGCATGGGGCTGGCAGTGGTACGAGGCCTTCAAGGATACAGTTACGATGGCGAGCGCCCCAACACCAAGTACTCCAAGGCCTTTGCCTGCGCCAAACATTTCGCTGTCCACAGCGGACCAGAATGGAACCGCCATCAGTTCAACTTGGAGGACTTGCCGGAGCGCGACCTTTGGGAGACTTACCTGCCCGCTTTCAAGGCCTTGGTGCAGGAAGGAGAAGTGAAGGAAGTGATGTGTGCCTACCAGCGTTTTGATGGTGAGCCCTGTTGCGGCAATACCCGCCTCTTGCAGCAGATTTTGCGGGATGACTGGGGTTTCCAAGGTTTGGTTACCAGCGACTGCGGAGCCATCAGTGACTTCTGGAAACCGGGCTACCACGGTTACTCCCCCACCCGTGAGGATGCCGCCGCCCGTGGAGTCTATAGCGGCACCGACTTGGAATGCGGTGGCGACTACTCCAGTCTGCCACAAGCCGTAGCCGAAGGCAAACTGACCGAGGCGCAGATGGACGTTAGCCTGAATCGCCTGCTACAAGCCCGCTTTGAGTTGGGCGACTTCGATACCGATGACGATGTGGAATGGACCAAGATTCCGATGTCGGTGGTGGCCTCCAAGGAACATCATGACCTCGCCTTGCAGATGGCCCGTGAGAGCATCGTGCTGTTGCAGAACAAGGGCAATATCCTGCCACTCGACAAATCCTCCAAGATAGCGGTTGTGGGGCCCAATGCCAACGACTCCGTGATGCTGTGGGGCAACTACAACGGTGTCCCGACTCACACGGTAACCATCCTTGAGGGCATCCGCCACTACGCGCCACAGGCCACCTTCAGCAAGGGGTGCGGACTGACACGCCCGACAGTCGCCAACAGTATGTTCGACCACCTCTACACCCCATCAGGTCAACGTGGACTGCAAGCCACCTACTGGAACAACGAGGAACAAGAGGGCGAGGCAGCCGCACAACCCGTTATCGGTGAGCCTATGCACTTGAACACTGGCGGCAACACAGCCTTTGCTCCAGGCGTGAACATCGAGCACTTCTCTGCGCTCTACGAAGGCGTTTATCGCTCTGAAGAGGACGGAGAAATCATGCTGAACATCCTCAACAACAACTACTCTCTGCTCATCTTCGACGGCGACACCCTCCTTGACAAGACCAACGAACATGGTGTCCGTCCTTCGACGTTTACAAAAAAAGTGAAGAAAGGCAAGGAGTATCCGTTGAGCCTTACTTACGTGCAGGCCACAGGCTTCGCCTCGCTGACGTTCGACATCATCACCAACCGCACCCTCACCACCTCAGGAGTACTTCAGGAGGTGGGTGACGCCGAGACAGTGGTGTTTGTCGGCGGCATCTCACCTCGCTTGGAGGGTGAGGAGATGAAGGTCAATGAGGAAGGTTTCAAGGGCGGCGACCGCACTTCTATTGAACTGCCCCGTGTGCAGCGAGAGTTGATAGCCTCCCTGAAGAAGGCAGGCAAGAAAGTGGTGTATGTGAACTGCTCGGGTAGCGCCATAGCCTTGACTCCAGAGGCCGAGAACGCCGACGCCATCGTGCAGGCATGGTATGGGGGCGAAAAAGGCGGAGAGGCCCTGGCCGACGTACTTTTCGGTGCTTACAACCCCAGTGGGAAACTGCCTGTGACGTTCTACCGGAGCACCGACCAGTTGCCCGACTATGAGGACTACAATATGAAGGGCCGCACCTACCGTTACTTCGAGGGCGAGCCACTTTTCCCCTTCGGCTACGGCCTAAGTTACACCTCGTTTGAGTTGGGCAATCCTACTTGGGATGCCAAGAAAGGGACGCTGAGCGTAAGTGTGACCAACACAGGCCACCTCGACGGCACACAGACCGTGATGGTCTTCTTGAAAGACCCTGACGATGCAGACGGCCCCATCAAATCGTTGCGCGACTTCGCGCGTGTGCAGTTGAAACCAGGTGAGAAGAAGGATGTGGTCTTCTCTTTGGACGATAAAGCATTCGCCCTCTGGAACAGCAACACCAACACCATGCACGCCCAAGACAAGACCTACACCGTGATGGTCGGCACTTCATCCGCCGACCCCGACATGAAGGTGATCGATGTAAAGCACGAGAAGTGATAGTTTTTCCAAAGGGGATATCGGGATAATGAAATATCGAGATTTCGAGATAACGGTATAACGAAAAAGGCAAACACAATAACGGCTCGTTGGAATCCAACGAGCCGTTATCAGTATCTATCTTCTAAGTATCTTCTTGCGGTCTTTGATGACCAGTCCTTTGTAATTGTCATCGACTTTCTGACCGTTGATGGTGTAGGTGTCAGATTTCTGTGGAGCACTGTTCACCACCCTGTCGATGCCATCAGCAACAGAAACATTCATGCTCTTGCTTTTGGCCTGGTTGTAAAGATAAACAGCATTGCCCGCAGAAAGAGACTTGTTGTAAATCTTGAAATCATCGAAGTAAGTTGAGCTCATGAGGGCGTCGTTATCGAAGGGCGACTTGGCAAGATTGGCGGCAGTGACTCGTGTGAATTCAGAAGGCTGGAGATTGACCTCCACACAGCCCATATCGTAACCATTGACATAGATGGTGCCCACTCCGTCGTGCTGACTATAAACGATGTTGTTCCAGGCACCGATGTTGATGGCAGTCTCACTCTTCACGGAGCTCAGGTTGCTCACCTTCTTGATTTCGTAGTACCAGTTGTTGTTGCCAGGAGCGTTGACCAGCCCCAAGTAACTCGTGGTGCCGACGGTCAGTCCGTATGCCCAGCAGAATCGGGCGAGGTCGGCCTCATCATTAACCAACACATCCACGGAGACGCTGTAGTCGCCAGTGAGCTGCGGACAGATGTCGCGCGCCATTTTGGCCGTCAAATCGAGATAGCCCTTTTCACCCGAGAAGAACACCCTGTTGCCATCGTCCATCTCACTCACCAAAGCATCGCCCTTGATACTGTAGGGATAGGTGCCTGAATCGTCGTAGCCCCAATGAGAGAAACCGTAACTGATGATGGGAGCGGGCATATTGCTATCAGCCTCCTCACTACCCTGTGTCTCGTTGTATCCTAAACGGAAGATGCAACAGCTGTAGGCTGGTACATCGTAGGAAAAGGACGAAGCGGGTTGTCCAAAACTGTCCGCCAGACTATTGGTCTTAGGGATAATACGGCGAGGATTGTCGGTGGTGTTCTCGTCGGTGCCGTATGTGCTGGTCAGGTAAACCACGTCGCCACCAGTCCATTCAGCGTTGGCAAGGTGGAATGTAGTCTGCTGCGGAGTGCTAGAAGGATTCACCACCTTCACATACATGAGCCCTTTCTCCTCGTC